>JAZQNC010000215.1:0-8378 GCA_045627165.1 Eubacteriales bacterium | reverse complement strand
GGTATGCGTTTCAAGGGGCTGGTTCAACGACCAGAAGGCCGCTCCGGGTGACAGCGACTATTCAAAAATAGTGGCGAGAGAAGCTCAGCGTCTTGAGCTTTCCCTGTCGGACGGAGTAAAAAAGTACGGAAGAGCTCCGGTTGTCTTTCTTCATTTTCCACCGGTTTTCAAAAATTATGTATGTACGGATATCATGGATGTACTGCACAAATATTCGGTATGCCGCTGTTATTACGGACATATTCACGGTGTTTACGACACTCCGCCTTCCTATGAATATGAAGGGATCACGTTCAAAATAGCCTCGGCAGACTACCTTTCCTTCCGTCCCCTGCGGGTAAACGCGGATTAATCCAATAAAACCCGGATCTTCACACATTCGGGTTTTTGATTTTGTGTGAATTTCGGAGGTACAATATGACTCAGCAGAAATCCCGCTGCGAGCTGGCGGAAGAATATTTCGTATCAGGGTATAACTGCGCCCAGTCGGTGACGCTGGCGTTCAGTGACCTGACAGGCATGGACGCTTCGGAGCTTGCCTGTATGGTTTCCCCTTTCGGCGGGGGCTTCGGACGGCTTCGCGAGGTATGCGGAGCGTTCAGCGGCATCACTTTTATCAACGGTATGCTCTACGGCTACGACACTCCCGAAGCAAAAGACGCGAAGGCCGAGCTGTACGGCAGGATACAGGAGCTCGGCAGAAGCTTTGAAGAAAAGAACGGTTCGCTCATCTGCCGCGAACTTCTCGGACTTTCCGAAAAACACGATTCGCCCATACCCGAAGCGCGCACAGCGGATTATTACGATAACCGTCCCTGCAAAGGAATCGTGGGCAAAGCGGCTCAGATCCTTGACGATTACCTTTCGGCAAACAGATAAGGTTTTTGAAAAAGCTCAAAACGAAACAACAAAGCTCCGCATACGCCTCAACGAATGCGGAGCACATTTTATTTATCGGGAATTATCAGAGAATGATGATCGCGCCGTTGTTGTCGGCAGACTTCTGCTCTGCCTTTGCTATCTGAATAGCCTTCATGGAATCCTCGGGAGGATTGATCGTGTTTTCCCTGCCGTTGATCACGCAGTCGGCGAGGTAGAGCATTTCCTTGTAATAAGCGTTTTCCCTGTCGTATTCGGGAGTGATATCCTTGCCGTCGGCATCGTATGCGCTGAAGCCCTTTTCGTCCATGTAGATGGAACCCTTTTCAAAGTTCATTCTGTAGGTCATGGAGAAGGGACGGCCCTTGAGAGTCCAGTCGTCCTGAGCGTTGATCGCGAAACCGCCGTCATAGATATAGTTGGTGGAAACACAGTCCTGACCGGCGTCGGGATAGAACTTTCTTCCCAGCGAGCATACGGCCTTGGGCATACCGTAGAAGTACTGGATGATATCAACATCGTGAACGTGCTGGTCGAAGAGGCATCCGCCGCTCATGTCGCGGTGCAGATACCAGCTGTCGCCTGTTGCGGGAGCTCCGCCGCCTCTCCAGAAATATCCGCTCATGGGCGCGCCGAGAACGCCGCTCTCGATGAGCTTCTTCGCTGCTTCATACTCGCCCCAGAAACGGAGGCACTGACCGATCATGAGCTTCTTTCCTGTCTCCTTCGCGGTCTCGATCATTCTCTTACAGTCGCAGGGACAGAGAGACATGGGCTTTTCGCTGAGCACGTTTGCCCCTGCCTTCATGCACTTGATAGCCATATCCGCATGGAGATATGTGGGGATTGCGATGGTCACGAGATCGGGCTTCTCAGCCGCCAGCATCTCGTCCGCGTCGGTATACTGACGGAACGCGCTCATATCCTGGCTGTCGCTGACGATACCCTTGATATTGAAATCGACCTTGACGTTCTTGAACTTTTCGGGATCGATATCGCATACTGCAACGAGCTCTACGGGTTTGCCTTCCTTCATTGCGCGTACATAGTTATCAAAATGACCGCGGCCCATTCCGCCGAGTCCGATAAGACATGCCTTTAACATTGTTAATGCTCCTTCATGTTATATTTTAGTTGTTTTTACTTTCGTATCTCGCCACTCTTGCCTGGCGTTCCTTGTATTCGTTGAGCAGGCTCTCTATGCGCTCCTTGGGGTTGAGCAGACCGCTGATGGTGTTGTGTGAGTTGAGCGCGTCGATGAGCGCGCCGATATAATTTGCGACATTGACCTCGCAGTACCAGGGACGGCTGAGTATTTCGGGGGTGCGGTAAATCGAGTTCGTTGTGAATACTCTGTCGAATTTTTTCGCTTCAAAGGCTCTGTCAAAGCTTCCCGGTCCCTCGGTGAAAAGTCCGAAGGATGCAAAGAGGAATACCCTTCCCGCGCCCTTGTCCTTGAGCTGCTCGGCGACCTCTATCATCGAACCGCCGGAGGCGATCATATCGTCAACCACTATGCAGTCCTTGCCGCGGAGGTCTCCGCCGAGATACTCATGGGCGACGACCTTGTTCTTGCCGTTCTCGACAACATTGTAGTCGCGCTCCTTGTAGAACATGCCGATGTCAACTCCGAGTGCCTTTGAAAAGTAAATCGCGCGCTTCATTCCGCCTTCGTCGGGGGATATTACCACCAGATGCTCCTTGTCGATGTGGATATCGTCATAGGCTTCAAGCAGGGTCTGTATCATCTGGAAAGTCGGGCGAACATTGTCAAAACCCGAAAAAGGAATGGCGTTCTGAATAGCGGGGTTGTGAACGTCGAGCGTAAGGAAATTGTTTACGCCCATATTTACCAGCTCCTGGAGAGCCATTGCGCCGTCAAGCGATTCGCGACGGGAACGTTTGTCCTGGCGGGATTCGTAGAGCATGGGCATGATGACCGAAATACGGTCTGCCTTTCCCGCTATCGCGCCTATTATGCGCTTGAGGTCGCTGAAAAGGATATCTGGACAGAGCGGATACTCCTTGCCGTACATTTTGAATCCGTGACCCTCTTCTTCGCTGTGATAAAACATATCGGCAAGAATGTAAATGTCCCTTTCACGCATACTGTCGTGCAGGATACATTTCGCTTCGCCACTGGCAAAGCGGACCATTTCCGGCTTGATAATGTAATCGGCATCATCATGACGGAGTGCGTTGATATGAGAGTTTACCTTTTCCGCGAACTCCTCCGTTCCCTGCATACTGATAATGCCGAGTGCGCGCTGTGAAAAATCTATCATAACCTTTTCCCCCTAAAGTTATTTATTATTTATATAAATCGCTGTTAACAGAATCATCGCTCCCCGTCTTCCAGACAAAGGACTGTAAGTCTTCATATTCGGACATCATATCGTACAGACGGCGCTCGACCTCGTCGGTGCGGAGCCTGTCCTCGATAAACGCCCTGCGCAGAAGCTCATTCGGGATATTTTCGTCGTATTTTTCAAACACGGGATGCTCGCTCTCTCCGACGAGCTGCTCGCGGTCTATTCCTTCGCTGCGCATTTTCTCATAAAGATTCTTTATCAGTCTGTAATCGTCGCCGGATTCCATTTTGAAGGTCATGTAGCAACAGCCCTCGTATTCCATTCCGGACAGCTTCAAATCCGAACCGCTGTGCATGATAAACCGACGCAGCGTGCGGAAGGACCTCGTACCCAGCCACGGGAACAGGCACCAGCTGTACCCGCCCAGATGCACGCAGCTGTGATCGAGCATTCCGGTATTTCTCGCCACGTTTCGCGCTACCATGAGCCTCTGTACCGCGTTGCGTTTCAGATAGGGATAGACGGTGTCCTCGACGAGCACCTGCTTCATCCGTTCAAGTATGCGGGTATGTATCTCTCCGTAATCTCCGGGCCATTCGATCTCCATCTTTCCCTTGACGGCCCTGACATATATGAGCTTTCTCGGTATATCCAGCTCCTCGACCTCCCACACCCTTCCGGCAAGGGCAAATCTGTCGCCCACCGGCGGCGGAGTGGTTATGGTGCCTATCTCGTCGGATTCGCATCTCACCGTGTAATCCTCGGTATCCTTGAACACCGCGAGGAACTTGAAGGAGTTGATTATCCGTTCGCCTTTAAGACCGATAATGAGCTCTTTTTCCTCGGTCATCTCTAGATAATCGTTTTTCAGCATCGAGAGTATCAGCGTGCGGTAATCCTCGCGGCTGACATGCTCAAAGGGAGGAAGGGCGAGCACTATCCCCGCAAGCGCCTTCGGCGTAAGCGAACCGGATGAGGCAAGCACGCTCAGTGTCTGCTGGAAAAGCAGACTGAAAGGCTGACGGCGTATATTCGGCGGCTCAATGAACCGCTCTTCGAGATAAAGCTGTATTATCGCAATTGCACGCAGCAGTCCCCAGGGGATAAGCTGCGGAAGCGGCGTATTGGGAAGCGGATTTTCCTCACGGAAAACCATCATCATTTCGGGCGGATCGCCGCGCCTTCCCGATCTTCCTATTCTCTGCAGCAGACTCATAACCGTTGTGGGAGAATCAAGCTGCACCACTCTTTCGAGCCTTCCGATATCTATTCCCAGTTCAAGTGTGACGGTCGCGCAGGTAACGACGTCGAGCTCGTCGTCGCGGAGCTTCATCTCCGCTTCTTCCCTTATGGCGGCGGAGAGATTTCCGTGATGTATCAGAAACCTGTCGCGCTCGCCGCGATGCTCGGCTATCTGGCGCAGAGTCGCGCAGACATATTCGGTCTCCTCGCGGGAATTGGAAAAGACCAGACATTTTTTGCTCTTAGTGCAGTCGTAGATATATTCATATCCGGGGTCGAGCAGCGCGACCCCGTCATCGGGAGCCGCGTCGTCCGATATATCTTCCGTCGGATCATCTCCGATATTCCCGGCATTTTCGGGAAGCGATGTCATAGCACCGTCGGTCTGATCGGGGCTGTCCTGCTGGATATAGAAATGCTCCACACCCAGCTTCCAGCGTGTCCTCGTCTCTTCGGGTACTGGAGCCTGTGTATTTCGTCCGCTTCCGGCTCCGAGCCACTTTGCCGCGCTTTCGAGGTCTCCTATTGTGGCGGAAAGTCCTATCCTTCTCGGATGATGACCGATAAGCCTTCCCAGCCTCGCAAGCTGGCATATTATCTGGTTTCCGCGATCCGAGCCGGTGAGAATGTGGATCTCGTCTATGATAATGAAGCGAAGGTCGGCAAACAGCCTCGCCGCGTCATTCGGGCGGCGCATGAGCATACCTTCGAGCGATTCGGGAGTTATCTGCAGTATTCCCTGCGGATCCTTGAGCGCCTTGTTTTTATGCGAAGCCGCCACGTCTCCGTGCCAGTGAAATACAGGTATTCCGGTCAGATCGAGCAGCTCGTCCAGACGGGAAAACTGGTCGTTTATCAGGCTTTTCAGCGGAGCGATATAAAGCGCGCCGAAGGAAGAGGCAGGCTGCTCATACAGCGTCGAGATAACAGGAAAGAAAACCGCTTCCGTCTTTCCCGATGCGGTGGACGAAGAAAGCAGCAGATTGTCTTCACTGTTGAATATTACCTCCGCCGCGTCCAGCTGCACCTGACGAAGCTCGGACCAGCCCTTGCGGTAGATATAATCCTGTATAAAAGGCGCAAAGGAATAAAAAACTTCAGACATAAGTCAATCAACCGAACAATACTTTGTTGTTGCAATTATGATACCACAAACAAACAAAAAATGCAAGAACATATTATGAATATCACCATTCAAAATAAATGCATAAAGATATTTTATCTTATATCGTCAACGATAATTATTTCATTGAAGCGTACTGTAAAAGAACATTAAACACCTATCAGGTGTTAATGTGCGTTTCACAATTATTTAATATTATCTCTCTATATATATATATTTATATACATATAATTTGGTATAATCATACATGAACAGTTAATCTTTTTTGAAAGGATATTGGTATATGAAAAAATTTATTAAACCCGTGATATTAATCATAGTGCTCGGTATCGTAGTCACCGCCGCTGTTTTTATCGGAACCAAGCTTGCATCTGCTAACAGCGCAGGAGAAAATATTACAAGAGCAGTCGAAAACGTTGTTTCCGAAATTATCGAGGAACCGGAGCCCGAAATTACGGTAGACTATATAAGCGAAAAGCTCGAAACACTCAGCGAGCTTTCAACTGCAAAGATAACCTACGGCTGTGTATGCGAGATGTCAGCAGGTTCTATACCCGTAATCAACAAAAAAGGCTTCAAGATGTATTACGAAGCCACCGCAAGAGCGGGAATCGACATCAGCAAGATAACAAGCGAAGTAACCGATACGGAAGTAATTATTCATCTTCCCAAAGCTGAGATACAGGACTGCACCATAAACAATGAAACGCTTGAATTCCTTGATGTTGAAAAATCTCTGTTCAATACCCTTAAGCCGGATGATGTTGCACTCGTTTTGAGTGATGCACAGAAAGATGTTTATTATCAGGCAACAACCGAACAGCTTCTTGATATGGCAGATGAAAATGCACAGCAACTGCTTACAGCTCTTCTTTCCGACTTTATCGGAGATAAGAATCTCTCTATTATACCCGGTAAACGAACAGATAACGCTAAGGTAAGAGCCCCCTATAACTCATCTGACGCAGAGAGCGAAAACTATGCCGAAGTAGAAAAGAAATTCAAATCAGCCGGATTCCGCAATGTAAGACTAAAGACAATTCCCGACCTGAATCTGCTCACCGCAAAAGTGAGTGAGGGAAAGGTAGAAACAATAACCATCGGCGGCAAGGATTCATTCCGCAAAAACAATGTGTTTGACATAAACTCCGAGGTTATCATCGAATACCACACAAAGGCAAACTAAAAGACAATATAAATTACATAAGCCATAGTATTTCAAAAGCGATACTATGGCTTTTCTCATTTTCCGAACAGCGTCTTTGCAAAGCCGCAGTGCCGGCAGAGCTCGGACGGAGGTATGTGTCTGTCGAGGCTTTCGCGGAATCTCACGGTACGTTCGGATGAAAGAATATCCGCAAGAGGCGTATCGAACACATTGCCGAGAGCGAGGCTTCCGTCACGGTCAAGACAGCAGGGTACCACCGTGCCGTCGCAGAGGATACCGAACTGGTCTCTCAGCGCAAAGCATGTGACGCTTTCGTTTTCTCTTCCGTCCGACATCGACCATTCAAAGGCTTCGCCGTATTCCAGGAACAGAAGACGGCGCAGTCTGAATCCCCTGTAATCCTTGTCGTATTCTCCGGGAAAACGTTCGCGTATGCGGTTAAATATTCTGTCGTTATACCTGTTCTTTCCGAGCTCTCCGCCGTTCCATAGTCTCATAACTGTTATTATTCCGCTTTCGGCGGACTTTTCGGCAAAATCGAAAACGCTGTCAAAATATTCGTCAGGATTTTCATTACCGTCCGACAGATTGCCCACGTAGGACTGCAGAGAAATATTCACCTTGAACAGCGCGCCCGACGATATGAGCGTCTCTCCGGCTTTTCCCAGCAGAGTTCCGTTGGTGGTGACTATGACTTTAAGTCCCTTTGACTTCGCCATACCGAGAATCTCGCCGAGCTGCGGATGGAGCAGAGGTTCGCCCATAAGGTGAAGATAGATAAAATCGGTAAAGGGCAGCACTTCATCCGCGATTTTCTCAAATTCTCCGGCAGTCATAAAGCTCTTTTTCCGATTTGTCCCGGGGCAGAAGGAACAGCTGAGATTGCATACGTTCGTTATCTCGATATATGCTTTTCTGTATGTTTTTTCAGCCATTATTTCTTACATTCTGAAAGGGTGAGATATTCGCCGAACTTTACGTTTCCGATAAACACATTGTCCGAAACCTCATAATTCACGCAGTGATCGAGGCGGATATAGGAATTCCAGCGTCTGTCCGCTTCACAGGCAGGCGAAGAGAATATACGGTTCGAGCTGAAAGTGATGTTGCCCGCCGAAAACGCATAGAGCGCGGGAGCCGCGGAAATATCAAAGGTGTTGCCGACAATTTTTATGTTCTTGTGATAGGGCTTTTCGGTAATCGGCTCGGGCACGACCGGGTATACCGATATTACGCCCTCGCCGAACTGATAATCGGAGCTGAGGCACACATCGGTGAATATATTGCCTTCGATGGTAACGTCGTGACATTCTCCCGACTCAAACCAGTAGTTCGAGTCTCCCGCGATAAGTATGGCGGAACCCGATGAAGTGAAATAATTGTCCTTTACTTCCACCTTTCCGGGAGTGGAGATGAGTATTCCTCTTGCGCGGCAGCTGCCGAAACGGTTGCGTGTGCAGGAAAAATCCGCCGTATGATCTGAGTTGTCAAGAGCAATACCGTCTCTGGTGTTCAGCAGCTCGATCATATCCTGCGGAATCGGCGCGGAGAACTTTATCGAAAAGAAATCCATATCCTCATAGATGAATTCGGCGGTCTCCGCGCTGAATACCGGGGTCATGTGCTTTCTTTCGATAAAGGTGATCTTATCGCC
>JAZQNC010000214.1:0-4187 GCA_045627165.1 Eubacteriales bacterium | reverse complement strand
GCGCGGAATGGAATCCATCGGTCCCGGACGGTAGAGAGCTATGGCGATCATGATGTCCTCAAGCGCCGCGGGACGGAAGCTCATGAGCAGCTGCTTCATTCCGGGAGATTCCAGCTGAAATACTCCCGCGCTGTTTCCGCGCGAAAGCATCTCATAGGTCTCCGCGTCCGATTCGTCTATCTTTTCTATGGAAAAATCGCTCTCGCGGCGGCGTATCAGCTTTGCCGCATCGTCTATGACCGTCAGATAGCGTAAGGCAAGAAAATCGAATTTGAGCAGTCCAAGCTCGGCGACGGTGTCCATGTCAAACTGCGTCACCGCTATTCCGTCGTTCACGCTGAGCGGAACGTAATCGGAGGTGGGACGGTCGGTGATGACTATTCCCGCCGCATGGGTGGAGGTGTGGCGGGGCATACCCTCGAGGGCAAGCGAAATGTCGATAAGCCGCTTTACCCGCCCGTCCGTGTCGCAGAGCTGTTTAAGCTCTCCGGTCAGCACGTCGCCCAGCGTTATGCCGTTGAGACGCGGAATATACCTTACCACCGAATCCACTTCGGAATAGGACATTCCGAGAACTCTGCCCACGTCGCGCACCACAGCTCTCGCGCCCATCGTACCGAAGGTTATTATCTGCGAAACGTGATCCTTTCCGTATCGGGAGCAGACGTAGTCGATCACCTCGTCGCGCCGTTCATAGCAGAAGTCGATATCAAAATCGGGCATCGACACTCTTTCGGGGTTGAGGAAGCGTTCAAAGAGCAGATTGTGCTTTATGGGGTCCACCTCGGTTATGCCGATGAGGAAGGACACGAGGCTTCCCGCGCCCGAACCTCTGCCGGGACCTACGGGAATACCGTTCTCTCTGGCGTAATTCACGAAATCGCGCACGATGAGAAAATACTCGTTGTACCCCATGTGGTTTATGATAAACAGCTCGTAGGTGACGCGGCTTCTGTACACGTCCTCTGTGTTAATATCGTCAAAGACTATCGCGCCGGACCCTGTCAGCTTTTCAAAGCCCTCGTCGGCGAGACGCTTCAGCATATCCTTCGGCGAGCTTCCGTCGTCGGGACGGTAGGAGGGAAGGTATTTTTTGTCGAATTCAAAATCGAAGCAGCACTTGTCGGCGATCTCCCGGGTGTTCTCTATCGCTCCCGCGAAATCCCCGAAGAGCATATTCATTTCCTCGTCCGATTTGAAATAGAACTCGTCGGTCTCAAAGCCCAGAGGCTTGCCTTCACTGAGAAGCGTGTTCGTCTGTATGCAGGTAAGAACGGTCTGGTTTTCCGCGTCGCTCTTTTTCAGATAATGCACGTCGTTGGTTGCGGCCATGGGTATGCCGCATTCAGCAGAAAGGCGGCGGATACCGGCGTTCACCTTTTTCTGCATTTCCATGCCGTGGTTCTGCACTTCGAGATAAAAATCTCCGCCGAATATCTCTTTCAGACGCAGAGCGTAAGCCTTGGCGCCGTCGTAATCGTCCTCCGCGAGACTGCGGGAAATCCTGCCCGAAAGACATCCGGACAGAACGACAAGCCCCTCGTGATATTCCTCAAGGAGCGCGGTGTCTATTCTCGGCTTTGAATAAAAGCCCTCGGTAAAGCCCGCCGACACGAGACGGATAAGGTTTCCGTATCCCTGTTCGTTCTTTACCAGAAGCACAAGGTGATATGCCGTCACGTCTCCCTCTTTTGCGTGTGTAAACCTCGAAGAGGGCGCGACGTACACCTCGCAGCCGATTATCGGCTTTATGCCCTCGGCGCGGCACGCCTTGTAAAAATCGACCACGCCGTACATCACGCCGTGGTCGGTTATTGCGACAGCATCCATTCCGGCGGCCTTTGCCGCCTTAGGTATATCCTTTATCCTGCACGCGCCGTCCAGCAGACTGTATTCGCTGTGCAGATGAAGATGAACAAATTCAGACATATTTTACTTATTCCGTATGCGGTACCGCGTTCATATATCAGCGTATATCAGCAGCGTCCCCGTCCTCACCGAAACCTCGGAAGGCTCTCCGATAAACTCGTTGCTGCAGCCGAGCGGCATATCATTGGTCAGCTCTCCGTCGTTCATGGTGTATTTCAGCCCCTTCAGACAGACTCCGGTACAGATATCGCTGTACGCAAAGACCGAAACATACCCCTTTTTGTCCGGTGAAAAGGCGATGCTGCCTCCGTCGGAGACCGCGGTCACGGTAATGCCGTCTCCGTGAAGATAGGCGCGTTTTCCCTTTTTTGAAAGCATGGCGACGCACTGTATGTTCGCCATCGTGTGATCGCTGCGGCTGCCGCCCGTACCTCCCCAGATGTGAAACTCCGCGCAGCCCTTTTCCAGACCGATCCTGACAGCCGCAAGGGTGTCGGTATCATCCTTCACGCAGGGGAGCTTGATGTGAGGCTGCTCCGGCTCCGACGTCGAATCGTAGTCTCCGATGAGAATATCGGCTTCCGCGCCGCACCCCGCAAGATTGACAAGTCCTCCGTCGGCGGCTATCACCAGCGAACCGCAGCTCTCAAAGCCGCCGTAATAGCTTCCTGCGGCGAAAATATCACAGCGTCTGCTCATTTCCATAATTCATTCACCGGCTTCGGCGGTCTTTTCGGTATCGGCTTCGGCGGGCGCGGCTTCGGACACGGTTACGCCCGCTTCCTCGTCTTCTCTGTCCCCGAACATCGTTCTGTCGAAAATCCTGTTCAGGTCGTAAAGCGAGAAAGGCTCGGTTTCCTGCGCGCCGTGGACCTCGGCAAGCTTCTGAGTGTAATCCGAAAGCCTGAAAAGCCGAAATTCCCTGCCGTCCTCGTAATAATGGCAGTAGGTAGGAGTCACCGCGGGATTTTCGATATACGTTCCCCTGTCGGTTTTCACGATATCAAAGGTAAGCATCCCGCCCAGCAGAGCGCGGGGAGAGAGCATTCCCGAAAGGAAATTTCCCAGCGAATATGCAACGACGGTGCTGTGTCCCTCGGAGTTGGTAAGCGTGACCATAGGCTGCACATAGAAGGGATGTGTGCCTATAACAACGTCAACTCCCAGATCGCAGAGCAGCGACGCAAGCTTCTCCTGCGTCTCGTTCTGCACGTTTTCGGTCTCGCCGCCCCAGTGCATCGAAACGATGATCACGTCGGCAAGCTCCTTCGCCGCAGTTACCTGCTTTGTTATATCCTTCTCGCTGATAAAGGGGACCCATACTCCGCAGTCGTCGGCAACAGGCACATAGTTGTAATATGTATAGGTGAGCATGGCGATCCTGATACCGCTTTTCTGTTCGGTATACACGCGGACAGTGTTGAAATCCTCTTCATCGCGGTAAAATCCGGTAAGCAGCACCTCGGGATGAGCTGAAGCCCACCACTCGGCGGTCTTGATCATACCGGCAGGCTCCATGTCGAGCATATGATTGCTCGCCGTGCTGACGATATCGAAGCCCAGACCCACAAGGGTATCGCCCAGCGCTCTCGGACTGTTGTATTTCGGATAACCCTGTATCATGTCGTCTCCCGCCATTACCGTCTCCTGCGAAACGAAGGCAACGTCGGCGGAGGATATCATGTCGGCGACTCCGCCGAACATGGGAGCGAAATCGTAGCTTCCGTCCTCCTGCAGAGCGTCCTCGATCACCGCGGAATGGATGACGTTGTCGCCCGCGGCAAGGAAGCTGATCCTCGCAAGCTCCACAGGCGCGGGAGCTTCGGTCACGACAGGCTCGGTCTGTACGGCGGTATCGGCGCTGTCGGCGGAGCTTTCCTTATCCGCGCCGTCACTGCCCTCCATACAGGACGCAAGGAGGACCGACGTCAGAATCAGAGCTCCGATCAAGCTGATATATTTCTTCATTATTCAACAATTCTCCCTGTCATTTCAACCTGATTACCTGTTATATAAATCGCCGTTATACGTTCAGATGTTTTCCTCTTCTTCGGCTTCTCCTGCTTCTTCGGCTTCTCCGTCTTCGGTTTCCGCGCTTTCTGACGCTTCTTCCACGTCCTCACCGGCATATCCGGCAAAATCGATTATGCGTCCGCAGATATATGCCGAAATACCGACTCCCGCCACCGAGAACATGGTGTCCGCATCCGCGTAGCGCAGACCGGCAAACGCCGTCACAGCGTCCTGGAGCGAGAATACCGCCATCAGCACAGCCGCAAGTATTCCGAAGAAAACGTAGAGACGCGGGTGCTGCTGTC
>JAZQNC010000213.1:0-5869 GCA_045627165.1 Eubacteriales bacterium | reverse complement strand
AAGCCCGCTTGGCCTCCGACTTGTCTGCCGTCTACAGCTATGCCGCCCATAAAGAAATGCACAGAGGGAGCGATTGGAATACTCTCGTTTCTTACATTAAGACCGAGGTATCCGGTGCAGAGCTCGTCTACCTCTTTCAGTCTCTGTGATATGATTTTGTCTCCGAGAAATGCGATATCAAGATATACCTGCCTTCCCGTATCGTAAATACATTTGGAAACAACGTCTCGGGGCATAAGATTTCCGTTCGGACCGAATTGGTCTTCCATGAAGTAGACCCGTTTGCCGTCCTCAAGGTAATAGAGACGGCCTCCCTCTCCGCGGGCGGCTTCGGTTATCAGCATACGTTTCTGAGGAGTTTCTATCGTTGTCGGATGATACTGAATGAATTCAAGATTCTTCAGCACCGCTCCCTGCAGGAACAGCATCCCCGCCGCGTATCCGTCGCAGAGTGTTGATCCCGTGGTTTTACCGAACAACTGATTCTGACCGCCAACAGCCATTACCGCCGCGTTGGCATAAAACGGCACAAGCTCCCTGTCCCGTTCTGAAAGAAACAGAGCGCCGTAACAGCGGTTATCATGAATAAGCGCGGTATGAAATATATATCCCAGCTTGCGTTCGATAAGTCCGGCCTTTTCGTATTCGCGGCATTTCTGAACCAATGCCGTTACGATCTGTTTTCCGGTGCAGGCTCCGGCAAAGGCAGTTCTCTTATAGCTTTGACCGCCGAAAGCGCGCCGGTCGATATTTCCGTTTTCATCACGGTTGAATACCACGCCGAGACCTTCAAGCCAGCTGAGAATTTCGGGTGCATCGCCGCAAAGCCCGGCAACGGTCTGTCGTCCGGCGATATTGCGTCCCCCTCGCATCGTATCATCAATATGACTTTTGATCGTATCAGCTCCATCCTGTTTAGAAGCGTTGATTCCTCCCGCAGCCATTACAGACTGAGCACGCTCCGACGGATAGGGTGAGACAAGCAGAGCGTGTCCTCCGCGGCTTGCGATATTTATCGCAGTCGTCAGTCCGGATATTCCGCTTCCGATTACCAGAGTCTTTTTCACAGCGCAATCACCTCCGTAATGCTCGCAAACAGTCCCAGCATAAACAGAAGCGCACAGATAACCATACATACTATCCTTACCGAGGAATGCTGTTTTCCGGTGTCAATTATTCCGAGGGTAACAAGCGCATTCGGGACGGATAACGGTATATGGGTATATGCCAGGAGCATAATGAAAAAATGAACTATCAGGATCGGGATAAGTCCTATACCGAATTGTCCGGCACGAACAAACCCATGGAAGAACACCAGCGGAATCATGGCAAGAGCGGTTATGCGCTGCATCAGCCATCCGAAGCTTATATTTGTGTACTTTATTTTTCTTCCCTCATTTCTGAAAATGAGCACATAAAGACTTACAAGCATATGGACGGAAAAGAGCACAATAAGAGCATATGCAAGTAATTTCGGGGATTCGTCAACCCGTCCCAGAATCATCATACGCGCATTGAGTGTGTTATGCAGCGCAAGCAGTACTGCCGCAAGCAGAGCTGTCACCGCATTAAGCTTTTTCAGCATATAGTACCTCCCTACAGCTTTCATATACAATATCTGTATTATACCACAAAAAACAAGAAAACACAATAGCAAAACATATATGATATATATATCGTATTATAACATGAAACTGTTATGCCGATGCGAATCATGGGGCATGAATCCGAATCAACCGAAAACCTCCCATGAAGAATGGATGTCATTCTGTCACGGGAGATTTTCCGTCAGCTTATGAGAAACTTATCTTCTTCTTTCAGATCGAGCAGTTCGATTATCTTTTCGGCGTTGCGTTTAGCCCAGCCCAGTCCCGGAACGGTATGCGCATCCGATCCGAAATAGAATCTGCAACCTTCTTCGCGTGCAAGCAGGTATATCCGCAGTTCATCACGGTCCTCGTCCTGATTCATTACACGAAGGTCTGCTTTTGCGGCAGGCATGTTCAGTTCCACTCCCATACCGAGCTCTGCGGTCCTTCTGAACAGACGGCGGTATTCCGAATCTGGGATCAGATTAAGCACATCCGTGTTTCTGCCCGCTGGATATATCAGACCGTCGGTGAAATGAGCCAATCCGACTTTTCGGAAGGGAAGAGAAGATTCGAGAAGCGCTTCAAATCTGCGGACTATTATTTTCGCGCGTTCGGACGCACTCTCGTTGCCGTGGCAGGAAAAACCTGCCATGTGGAGATGGTTAAGCGGTACGATTATGAAATCAAGTTCATCTGCCATCTCTTTCCCGATGCCTATCGTCAGATTCATATCCATATCGGTTTCCGCGCCGAAAAGGAAGCGTATACCGTCCCTGTGGGGCAGAGGCAGTACGCTTTTTATCTGAGCGGTTGTCTGACCGGCTCCCTTACCGAGCGGAGAGGGAATGTCATCATCCCAATAGTGATCGGTAACACAGATCGTTTTCAGACCGTTGTCAACGGCGTATTGCAATATCCTTTCAGGCGTCTGACACGGATCGCCTCCGCATGGCGAGACACGCGAGTGTATATGAAGGTCATGGTCGTAAACAAATCTCATGTAATTTTCCCTCCGATTTATCTCTCGATTGAACAGCTATGCCCTATATCCGTGAACGGTAAGCTGTCATTTGTGATGTTCTCTGTAATAATTCTCTGCGTCGTAGTAATCAAAGAAGTCATAATAGTGATCGTCGTAGAAATCTTCTTCATTTGAATAGTCGTTCACATCGTAAGGATCATCGTCTTCTTCGTTTTTGCTTTTTTTCTTTGGAATATATGCAGCAGGCGGGGTGTTACGGTCATCCCACACCTCGGTGACCTTTCCCTGTACGCATCGGGCGGTGAATATCGTTTGGCCTCCCTGTTTGAAATCATATAGATTTGCGATGTATACCTTTCCTCCGATATGCGCATAATTGTGACGCATGGTGTCGGAGGGAGCGCCGAGAGAGGTGTTTGCTATCTCACTTTCCGGCATACCTACAAAAGGAACACCTTCTGCAATCTTTTTTCTGTATGCCCTGTCGTCGGCTTCTTTCTTTTCTTTCATACATACGGCGTATTCGTCACGGATTACTGCCATAAAGCTTTCAACCGCTTTGTTCTGTTCGGCGGTGAGGCAGTTAAAACGAACGGATTTCATAACACTGTATGCGCCGGGTATATTTCCGCTGTCGTAACAGCTGTGTGCTTTGCAGAGGGATATATAGGCCGACGTATCACGGTATCCGCTTTCTTCGATTTTTTCGAACAGCTTTCCGGCTTCAAAATAGGAACCCTTATCGACAAGCGTAACGGCTTCGTTATAGGTGTTGACAAGCTTCACCGAGACTATGCAGACTGTTGTGATAATCACCGCCGCGACCGCAAACAAAACAGAGAAGATCATGATACGGCGTTTATGTTTTGTTTTGATGACGGCAGTCAAGTCATCGCAGGAGAGGAGCGCAAGATAGTTCTTTTTGAGAATCTCCAGCTCGTTTATGGTCCGCCTTATCGCCGATCCCACCCTGTGCCAGACATAATACAGAGCCGCAAAGCCGCCGCCAAAGAAAATTATTGTTATCAACCATGAAGCGCTGTTTCTTTAATTGTAAGAAGAAACAGCCGCATACATGATGGTAAACGGAAAAACGGAGAAAAGAAGCCCGAAAAGAATCGAACACGCGATGTATGACTTCAACGCGTTTCTGTGCCGTTTATAATTATCCTTTGTCAGAGGTTCCGGGATATTGGAATTATTGCTTAAATCTGCCATAACTCTGTCACATTACCTTATGATATGGTATGATCTATCGGAGATAAGATATGCCATGCATGAGATATAAATCATTCTCCGGTGATGCTGATCACCGTTTGCATTATAGCATACGGCATACATGATGTCAATACGATAATATGTACAAAAACAGCTACTCAGAAAATTTTTATATTAAAGTATTTTTGGAAATCTATTGAAAATATTTGTGTGTTATAGTATAATATACAGGATATAATTCTGCTCATTGTATAATAAAAAGTGAGATTATTTAAATCGAACGTATAAGTGAAACGGATAAATTTGTATGTCGTCTGGATTTCGTAATTTTGTTGTTACGCTGATAGTGTCGCTGATGCTTTTTGGCGGTCTTTCGTATTTTATAATCAACAGTATCGGCGGTATATTTTCCGGTGACGAGGGCGAGTATTCGGAAACCGATAACGATAATGAGCTCGAGCCCTACGAGAGTTCATCTGCTCTTGATACCACGGTAAACGAGACGCCTGTATCTCCGGTGGGCTATGATGACAGTTTTACCATTCTGTTCGTGGGCACCGACTATCAGCCCTTTATCCATAACGATTATGACGTTACCGAGATAAACAAGGACCGTTCAGGATTTCCCATTCAGGCTCGTTCGGTAAATGCAGACTCGATAATGGTGATGCACGCAGACAGATACAAAAACACATATATGTTTTCCACTCTGCCGTCGTCGATGCAGGTAAGCGTTGACGGCGCGCCGGCGGCTCTTTGTGAAATATACAATATGAAGGGTATAGAGTACCTCAAAGATATCGTACATGCCTATACCGGACTGAATATCGACTATTATGCCGCTGTTTCTGTTGGAGGGATGGCGGATATCATCGACGCGGTCGGCGGAATAACGTACACGGTTCCGGTCGATATGTTCTATACCGACGAATCCCAGGAGCTTGAGATCGCGCTGTCAAAGGGAAATCAGAAGCTGAACGGTGAAGATGCCGTGAATATGCTTCGCTACTGTTCATATACCACAGGCGATGTGTCGAGACGTCAGCTTCTTGTACAGTTTGCCAAGGCGATGTTCAAAAAGCTTGCGACAAAAGACAATCTTGCCGGCGCGGCAGGTCTGTATACGTCTCTCGCAACTCATGTCGAGACCAATTTCACGCTTACCGATCTGACACGGCACCTTGAAATAATATTTGCATATCCGGATTTTACTTCCGTGGAGCTTACATATCCGGGATCGCTGAGAAACGATCCTGACGGAAGCTATTTTGAGCCGGATATATCCTCTGCGATCACACTTTACAAGGATTACAGATGAATTGCTGAGCGCACAAAATAATTAACATATAAAAGTCTGATTAAGGAAGGTTTTACGAAAATGATGGAAAATTCCGCAAAAACCATGGAAAAAATAGTTGCCCTCTGTAAAAATCGCGGCTTTATTTATCCCGGTTCCGAAATTTACGGCGGTCTTGCAAACTCCTGGGACTACGGTCCTCTCGGAGTAGAATATAAGAATAACCTTAAACGCGCATGGATGAAGAAATTCGTTCAGGAGTCCAAATACAATGTAGGACTTGACGCCGCTATACTCATGAATCCTCAGGTATGGGTTGCGTCCGGACATGTTGCTACCTTTAATGACCCTCTTATTGACTGCAAGAGCTGCAAGATGCGTCACCGCGCCGATAAGCTTATCGAGGAATACATAAAGGAAAACAATATCACGGGTGTAAACGTTGAAGCTATGGACGGCGAGGCAATGGTTGCCTATATCCGCGAGAACAACGTTCCCTGTCCCGGATGCGGAAAGAGCGATTTCACCGATATCCGTAAGTTCAACCTCATGTTCAAGACTCATCAGGGCGTAACCGAGGATTCTCAGAGCGAGGTATATCTCCGTCCCGAGACCGCTCAGGGTATTTTCGTTAACTTCGCAAACGTACAGCGTACCACGAGAAAGAAGCTTCCTTTCGGTATCGGTCAGATAGGTAAGTCCTTCCGTAATGAGATTACTCCCGGTAACTTTATTTTCCGTGTACGTGAGTTCGAACAGATGGAGCTTGAGTTCTTCTGC
>JAZQNC010000212.1:0-4540 GCA_045627165.1 Eubacteriales bacterium | reverse complement strand
CAAGGAAGAAACGGGATTCACCGGGGTCTCCCTGACGACCGGAACGGCCTCTGAGCTGATTGTCGATACGGCGGCTCTCATGACGTTCGGTTCCGGCAATAAACAGACCTCCTACGGAGCATACCTGCTTTGCCAGAGGCTCTATTTCATCCTTGTGCTTTTTGAACAGATCGCGGTAAACCTTGCGGGCGTCGTTGAGCGCTGTGTCCTCGCTTTCGGCAGAGCTCACGGCGAAGCCGATTGTTTCGTCATCATATCCGAGCCGCTGCATATCCTTTTTCGCGAGAAATTCCGGGTTTCCTCCCAGCAGAATATCGGTACCACGTCCCGCCATGTTGGTGGAAATCGTAACGGCGCCGAGGCGTCCTGCCTGAGCGACGATCTCGGCTTCCTTTTCATGATGCTTCGCATTGAGGACGGTATGTTCAATACCCTCTCTCTTAAGACGTGCAGAGAGAGCCTCGGATTTATCGACAGACACCGTACCGACAAGCACAGGCTGTCCTTTTTCGTGACATTCCTTTATCTGGTTTACGATAGCGTCATACTTGCCCTTCTGATTCTTGTAAACCACATCGGGATGGTCAATACGGATCATGGGCATATTGGTGGGAATACCGACGACATCAAGACCGTATATTTCGCGGAATTCGTTTTCCTCGGTAAGGGCCGTACCGGTCATACCGGAAAGCTTTTTGTACATACGGAAATAATTCTGGAAGGTAATTGTCGCGATGGTCTTGTTTTCCTTCTGGATGTTTACATGTTCCTTGGCCTCGATTGCCTGATGCAGGCCGTCGGAATAACGGCGGCCGGGCATGATACGACCGGTGAATGAATCGACGATGAGAACCTGACCTTCCTTGACCACATATTCAACGTCGCGGTGCATGATTCCGTGAGCTCTGACCGCCTGATTGACATAATGAGCAAGCTCGCTGTTTTCCGGGTCGGAAAGATTTTCGATACCGAAGAACTGTTCTGCCTTGGCGATTCCGGAGGCGGTGAGAACGGTGGTACGGGCCTTTTCATCTACGATATAATCGGCGTCCACGTCTTTAACATCATCAGTGCTTTCCTTGTCGTCGATCTCCTTTACGCGGTACTCGCGCATCCTGCATACCAGAGCGTCGGCGCGGTCATACATATCGGTGGATTCGTCACCTTCACCGGATATTATCAGAGGTGTGCGCGCTTCGTCGATCAGGATAGAGTCTACCTCGTCGACGATGGCATATACATGCTCGCGCTGAACCATATTCTGCTTGTATACCACCATGTTGTCACGCAGGTAGTCGAAACCGAATTCGTTGTTCGTGCCGTAGGTTATATCGCAGTTGTATGCGTCCTGCTTTTCTTTTCGCGGCTGATCATGATAGATCAGACCTGTTGTCATGCCGAGATATCCGTATACACGGCCCATTTCTTCGGAGCCGACCTTGGCAAGGTATTCGTTTACGGTGACAATATGAACACCTTTGCCGCAGAGAGCATTGAGGTATGCGGGAAGTGTCGCAACGAGCGTCTTACCTTCACCTGTTTTCATCTCGGCGATTCTGCCCTGATGAAGTATGATACCGCCCATAAGCTGAACACGGAAGGGACGTTTGCCGAGAACTCTATCCGCTGCCTCGCGTACCGCAGCGAATGCGTCGGGAAGGATATCCTCCTCTGTTTCGCCGAGCTTCAGTCTGCCGCGCAGCTTTACGGTCATTCCTCTCAGCTCAGCGTCGCTCATTGCCGAATATGTATCCGCAAGAGCCTCGATTTTATCTACTGTTCTGGTTATCTTTTTTATCTGTCTGTCGCTGTATGTTCCGATAACCTTATCGATAATATTCATTGAATTTCTCCGAATCTGTTATTTGTATAAATGACAAAAATACTACTTATACTATAATACATTATTGCGCTGTGATAATCAATAGTTATTTGTTAATATTGAGAAACACAAAACAAAGTCCGCAGGATACAGGGATACTTGTCGTAACAATATTGTCTGCCGAACGGAGAAAGTATTATTTCGACGGTTGACAATAATATGACAATATGTTATAATTGGTACAAAGAATATATGAATGGAGCTAAAAATGATAGTACTGGGAATAGATGTCGGCACGACCGGCACAAAGACGATAGCGGTGGATGAAACCGGAAAATGTATCGGACGCGGTTACCGTGAGTATGAGCTTATTACTGCCGCCGGCGGCGTGGTAGAGCAGGATGCCGAAGACTGGATCCGCGCGATAATCGAAACGGTAAAAAAGGCTGTCGAGGGGCTTGATAAAAACGACGTAAAGGCAATATCCCTGTCAACTCAGGGCGCGACCATGACTGCTGTTGGCAGTGATTTCAAACCGCTGCTTCCCTGTCTGACCTGGATGGACAACCGTTCGGTCAAGGAGGCGCAGTTCCTTGACGATACAGTAGGATGCAGCTATGTTTACCATTCCACCGGCTGGGGTACGGGCGCGTCCTATGATATTTCCAAGATTCTCTGGATAAAGAATAATCGTCCAGATATTTACGCAAGGACATACTCGTTTGTATCCACGATCGAGTATGTGAATCACTTCCTTACCGGAAAGAATGTGGTTGATCCCACCAATGCGGCGATCAGAGGAATGTACAACATCAACGAGCTCGGATGGGATAAGAAGATACTTGAGGTGTGCGGCGTTGATGAATCACTTCTTCCTCTGTCTCTTCCGACCGGAGCTTTTGTCGGCAATCTGACCGCTGAAAGTGCCGAGCTTCTCGGACTCAGCGAATCCGTGGCGGTATACAACGGAGCTCACGACCAGTATTGCGCCGCTCTCGGCGCAGGCGCGCTCAAACCGGGCGATATGGTCCTTTCTACCGGAACAACATGGGTGGTGATGGGCGTTACTGAAAAAGCTGTATATACCGAGAACCGTCTTGCTCCCGGTATTCATCCGCAGACAGGTCTCTATGGCGCAATGGCGTCTCTCGCAACAGGAGGTTCCGCCCTCAAGTGGATGAAGAATCTCACGCAGGCGGAAAGCTACGGAATCATCGACGAGATCGCTGCAGAAAGAAGAACAAATTGCGAGACTCTTTATTATATGCCTTATAACGCGGGTGCGGGCTTCCCGGACAGACTTTCCGATATAGGAGGCTGCTGTGTGGGTATGGCGCTCAACCACGATAAATACGACATGGCTCTCGCCGTAATGGAAGGCTGTGCATTTGAGACAAAGAACGCAATACTCGGTTACAAAGAGGCCGGTATCGACATAGAACGTCTGCGCATGATAGGCGGCGCGTCCAGAAGCAGTATCTGGCCCGAGCTGGTAGCTTATATCACCGGATGTGAGGTCACTACCATGAAAGAGGGCGAAGGATGTGCCATGGGTGCCGCTATGATAGCCGGAGTCGGATGCGGTATGTTTGAAAGCTATGCGCAGGCTGCGTCAACCAGTCTGGCCGGCGAAAGAGTAGACGCGGATGATGAGGAGTTAAAAAAGTATTACGCTGACAAATTTGTCAGATACAACACTCTTTCCAAATCTATCAAGTCAGCGGTAAGATCGATTCGCTGATTTCGGATAGGTTAAGTTCGGTATTTAACATAAGACCGGCAGATTCAGTATTATGAAGATCTGCCGGTCTGTTTTTGTTACTTTACGATAAGCAAGCCGTTGTCAAGGTCAACCGTGAGTGTATCTCCCATGGAAAGATTGCGGCTGAGTATGGCGCGTGCGATTTCCGTTTCGACGTGACTCTGCAGGAAACGCTTCATCGGTCTTGCGCCGAACAAAGGATCGAAGCCGCCTTCAATGATATAATCCCTTGCGGCGTCTGTGATCTCAAGCCTGAGCGATTTTTCCGACAGACGTTTTTCCAGTCCGCGAAGCAGAAGAGTAACGATATTTCCGATATTATCCTTTGTGAGCGGTTTATAGAATACGATCTCGTCAAGCCTGTTAAGAAACTCGGGACGGAAAGTGGAGCGGAGAAGGCTGTTCACAGCTGTTTTGGCTTCGGACGTGATGTTTCCGCTGCCGTCTATTCCGTCGAGCAGATACTGAGAACCGAGATTTGAGGTCAGTATGATTATCGTATTCTTGAAATCAACGGTTCTGCCCTGCGAATCGGTGATCCGTCCGTCATCGAGAATCTGCAGCAGAATATTGAATACGTCCGGATGCGCTTTTTCGATTTCATCGAAAAGCACCACAGAATACGGTTTGCGGCGTACAGCCTCGGTAAGCTGACCGCCCTCATCGTATCCGACATATCCGGGAGGCGCTCCTATCAGGCGCGATACGCTGAATTTCTCCATATATTCGGTCATATCTATACGGACGATGTTGTGTTCATCGTCGAACAGGGCTTCTGCCAGAGCCTTCGCAAGCTCGGTTTTGCCTACTCCTGTAGGACCGAGGAAAAGAAATGAACCTATCGGACGATTAGGATCGGCAATCCCGGCTCTTGAGCGGAGTATAGCTTCTGAGACGGATTTTACCGCTTCGTCCTGACCAATCACGCGGCGGTGAAGAATATCTTCGAGCTTGAG
>JAZQNC010000211.1:0-15015 GCA_045627165.1 Eubacteriales bacterium | reverse complement strand
AGAGTATGTCCTCCTCGGTGATCTTTGCGAACAGCACCTCCCGCGCCTCGGTCTTCGCTTCGGCATAGGAGGAACGGAAGCCGCCGCGTTCACGGTCGTAGACGATATAGAGGAAACCGTCGTCCGTTTCGGAGGCGCAGTCGGGATAGGAAACATTATCTCTGCCGTCCAGCAGCAGCGATGCGCACCACGTCTTTCCGCCGTCCTCGGACAACAGAGCGGTAAGATTGTTGCGTCCGGTAAAGTTCACGTGATTTACAAGCAGAACTCTTCCCGAGCGCAGGCGGCAGATGAAAAACCTTGAATTCGGTCCGTGAATATCCGACACATGCCCCGCTTCCCAGGTAACGCCGCCGTCGTCGGAACGGGACTCGGAAATGCCGTCTCCGGTACGCGCCAGAAGACGCAGAGAGCCGTCGTCGTTTTCAATGACCATATGCTCGTCATAGCTGCGGTGGGGAATATCAGGTCCGCCCAGCAGCTCGAAGGTCCTGCCCTCGTCTGAGCTGCGCCACACGAAGGGCGCGGTCTTTTCCCGCATACTCCGGTGTTCCGGAAGAACCGCCACGTCGTGCGCCCATACCGCCATCGGAAACAGCCAGTCTCCGGATGAGGTCACGGTGGGTTTGTTCATCATCACATCAAAGCCGATCTTTCTTTCCTCGGACCAGCGCGGCACATCCGCGTCGGGATCGTCGCAGATCACCGCCCACACCGCGTGATCGGGCATTACGGCCCACCAGAACCAGAGCCTTCCGAGAGGGTCTTTCCAAAGGCAGCTGTCGTAGCAGCGGTGTCCCTCATCGGGAAAAGCGGCGGCGACCGGCTCGGTAAAGGTCTTGCCGTCGTCATCGCTCATTATGAGAGCGCAGTAATTTCCGATCTGCTCTCTTGTACCGCCGGAATAAAACGACACGAAGATGCGCCCGCCCTTTGTGCGTTCAATGGAGGGAATGCCCTGCCATACGCGGCGTGTCGAACGTATCTCATACAGTTTTTCGGGATTGTCTGTAAACATATTCTTTCTCCATAATGACGGAATCGACTTTCGTATATCGAAGCGGCTTCTTCCGCGGGGGAACAAACCTCAGCTTCACCGTGAACATTATATCATAACGTCATTATTCTGTCAAGCCGATACTGTCCATACAATCGTCCCGCCGCTTATCCCTCAGAGCCGCCGAATACCACAAACAGCGGATAATCAAGTACGGGCAGGTTTACAAATCTGTAGAATCCGGGATATTCGTTTATCATCACTCCGCCGGGTATCTCATATATGCTGCCGTCGCGGGGGTCGATAAGGCGGACGTCCTCTGCCTTTCCGGGCATTCCCGAAAGCTCGAATGAAACGGTAGCCTCATATTCCTTTACCGTTACCATATCGGTGGAGTTCCAGTAGGCAAATATCCTGACGCCGTTTTCCTTTTCGAGACAGCCGTAAATCAGCTCTTTTGTCGGTACGTCATAACCGTCGATGCGTCCGCTTGTTCCCGGACGGAAAATAACCGCCGCGGGCGTGGGATGAATCGGACAGTCAAACAGCGCGCAGAGATTTCCGAAAGCATAATATGACGGCTTGGGAGTATATTCGCCTATCAGACGTCCGGTATGCGGGTCGAAATCCGCGCCCAGCAGTCCGAAATATCCGCAGGTGGCGATAGCCTGTCCTTCGCGCGCGTCAAGGTTTTCGGCCATATCCACAGCCGAAAATACCGAGGTGAATTTCACTCCGCCAAGCAGATCGGCAACGGTATGGCGCAGAATCTGTTTTACCTGCATTCCCTCATCCGTGCGCACCCATGAAAGTGCGCCGTTTCCGCCTGTTTTTGACTGAGAACCGGATTCTCCCTGAACCACTTCGATTTCGGGATGACCGCAGCCGTCCAGAAAAGCGCGAAGAGCCAGAGCGCGCTGCAGCGTCATGCGTTCATCATAATTGTATGAATGATAGGTAACGACGTCGCTGCATTCAAGAGTGCCGTTCTGCGCTTCGATCACAAAGGAACGAAGCGTATCCTCGTAATGGGAGCCGGTCATTATTTTTGCCTTCGGGTCGGCGGCTCTGACAGCCGCGGCGGTATCGCAGGCGAATTTCGCGTATTCCGCGAGATTCGGCGACGGACGCCAGGTCCACCCGCCCTCCGCCTCGTTCCATATCTCGTAATAGGTGATGCGTCCGGCAAAATGCCGCGCTGTCGCGGAGACATAAGCGATCCATGCCTCACGCTGTTCCGGAGTACGGACGGGAGGACATCCCACCGCGCCCTGATACTGCTTTGCCAGCTCATCCCATACGCGGTTCCCGTAGCACAGACACAGCCAGGGCTTCATTCCCCGTGAGAGAAGATTGTCCACCTGCTCGTCCAGCCAGGAAAAATCGTATACGCCCTTTTCCTTTTCGGTTTTCTGCCATCCGGACTGCAGACGTATCCATTTTACGCCCAGCGCCGCCGCTTTATCGTAAACGAGCGAGGGGTCAAAGGAGTCACGGTCAAGCTTCTCCATACCGAGTCCCATGGGGGAATCCTTTATCGCGGACGAGGGCTTCATAGCCATCTTTCCGACTTTTTTCATACGTTCCATCCTGTTATTCCTCTCCAAGCTCAACAGAAATCAGTTTTTCGTTTTCATCGTAAATCTCACTGTATCCCAGTTCACGCAGAATCGGGAACCAGCGCTGACGTATATCGCCGTCCCACATTACCGGACGGAATCCGAGTTTGAGATATATTTTTATCGCGGATATACGGAATTCGTCTGTCGTAAGATACATCACGGGTATATTGTGCGCTTCGGCATAATCCAGCACCATTTCCGATACGCAGTACCCCAGCCGCAGTCCGCGGCATTCGGGTTTGACCGCGACGAAATGTACCGTTGCCGTACCGGGACGGTGTTCATTTAACTGAATATTGGAATGGGCGACGATCTCGCCGCCGTCCTTTCGGCGAATAAGGAAATGCCCGTCGGAGGGTATGCGGTCGTCGTTGTAGAAGCGTTCAAATTCGCGCGGAAGCCATGTCGGTTCCACGTTGAACCATCCGTCATAATACTCGCGCATACTCATGCGCTCATCTCCGCCGCGGTGAAATGTAAATCCTTCATATCCTTCCGGCAGCGGGGTATGATTGAAGGGTATTGTATCGCGCCTCATCAACAGCTGACGGCAGTGAGGATGTTCCGCGTTAACGTCAGCGCCGATTATCTCCGGCTCCGGTATTTCGCGTCCAACAGCGTTGTCGCAAATCCGAAGCATCTCCACATGGTCAGCCCTTATCGCGGCAGGGGCGCGGCTGATGCGGTTGCGCATTATAGTTATTTCCCCGTGACGCACACCCGCTCCGGGAAAACGGTCCACGGTGCAGTTTATGGCGGCGGCATGAGCGTCCGACAGCATGTTTCCGATAATGCGGACGTTTTCCGACGTGCCGTAGGCATACCAGTACCGCAGAAGATCGTTGACAGCGATCTGTGTGTAATCCGTCACGGTATTCATACCGAAGAAAATATCCCTGTGAGACCCCAGACGTATACACGGAAAATTTCCGAATACGTTGTTTCTGATAACGACACGGGGAGAGCGTCGGATATTTTCCAGAATATCGCCCTCGCTCACAATACCCGTCAGAGCTTCCGCGGCGGTCACTATAAGCGTTTTTGTGTCCGCCGCGACAAAAGCATCCTCAACTGTAAACCTTCCTCTGCGTGAATGTGTTTTTCCGTCAAATATACAGACTTCATCCCCAGGGCTGAAGGGATTGAAGCCGCTGTGAGAAGCGCACAGGCGCGTCCTCAGACGGCGTTCGGAGACAAGCTGTTCGGCGGTGGTGTAAATTCCGTGAACGCTGACCGCGTCATCCATCGTATTTGAAATCGAACACCCGTGTACGAATACCAGACCGGTATCCTGTGTAAAGAACAGACCGTCAGCCGTGGTGGAAAACACCTCGTCACCGTTTTCGCCCGCTTTGAATACAAGGCCCGACAGCTCCACGTTTTCACAGCGCTGTGTGACAACGCCCATTCCGGCTCCGCGGTACAGGGCAACGTTCTCCATTTTCACATCGGTACAGGAGTCGAAGAAAAAGTTATCGTTCTGACGGTCCTCATCATAGCTTATGATCAGCTGTCCGTCCGAAAAGGGCATCGGCGCGTTTATATCCTTATATCGCAGAAATACGCCTTCTTCGGTTCTCTCGCACAGGGTATCGTAATATGCCGCCGCAAGGTTGACCGGCTCATAATACCTTTTTCCCGCGCCGAGATAGCACTGATTATCTCCCTGTTTGAGGAAGAACCGCTTTTCGGCTGTGGAAATCGTCTCGTTTCCGACGCGGAACGCGAGATTTCCCGCGTCCGTTGCTTCATAATCCCATTTTGCCGCGTCGATTTTCAGTTTTAACCCGTCCGGAAAACACTCTGCGTCGGCGGCGCAGTAACGCATGAATGAAAAGGTGACCGAAAAATTTTTCAGCGTAATACCTCTGCATCCGACAGAAGCGAAAGGAAACACACGGTCGTGGAACACGAATCTGCTCCCCTGTCCGTCGATCGTTACGCCGTTTTTATACAGTATCGGGAAAATGACCTTCTTTTCACCGGAGGCGTTGCAGACGGGGTTGAGGTATATTCTCGCAGCCCCGCCGCCGTAAAAATCATACGTTCCTTTTTCAAATCTCACGGTCGCATTATCGGGACAGCTCCGCAGTATCTCGACCATATCTCCGGTGGTGATTCCCTTTTTTACCGTTATTTCCATAATGTTTTCTCCCGTTTTATCAGCGTATGATACCGGAAATCTCTCCCGCAAAGAGCAGCTCGGAGTTCATAAGATAAGCTCTGCGGGCAAGCTCCTTCGCTTCGTCCGCTTCACCGCGGTAATCCGCGCAGAGCGCGGAAAGATACGAGTACTGCGCACAGCGCATATCCGAAGCTGTGTCGGTGAACGGCAGGAAGAAGGGAGTCGTGGAAAAATATCCGCTGTCGTGAGCATTAAGGGCTTCCTGCCATCTGCGGCGGTATTCGGTCATCAGCGCGCAGCCTCTGGCTTCCCTGCCGAGCAGACGGTAACAGAGAGCCTGATAATACGGCAGTTCCTTCAGGTGCATATTGCTGAAATAATCTATTTCGATCTCAGTGATTTCGGTAAGAATTCTGTCCGAGGCTTCACGCTCTCCCATGAGGCGCAGGCAGAGAGCCTCGCCGTAACGGTAAGGGACAAGACGGCAGCGATTCCATATTCCCGCTCCGAGGTGTTCCGGAAGCACCTGAGCCGCGCGGAAATGCTCGAGCGCGGACAAATGATCGCCTTTTTCATAAGCTCTGCGGGCAAGAATATAATGCGCGAACATATACTGTTCGGCTATGGCGTGCTCGCCGCCCTCACACGGCGTGAAATCACGGGCTTCAAGCACAGCGAGAGCGTCCATCGGCTGTCCGTTCTGATTACAGGCCTTGGCAAGCTCGGTCACAAGATCGTCGCGGGTGTATGTATCGGGATCGCCGGTCAGAAGCATAAGCTTTTCTTCTGCCGGCGCGCAGGATTTATCAAGGAGTATCACATTTTCATAAAGCAGCTGGGCGTGCGAAGCGGCAGACGAGTTCTTCAGCGCCTCCCGCATAAGCGGCAAAGCCTCTTCTCTGTTTTCGCCGTGATTGAAGGCGATAAGCGCAAGACAGCGGCACACTACGGCGTAATGCGCAAAGGACGGCTTTTTCACCCTCAGCCACGCCGTTTCAGCCTCTTTATACAGGTGCTTTGAATAGGCAATGCATCCCAGCAGATAGGAGGAGATATCGGATATCTCCGCAAAGGTCCTCAATACCGTCAGCTCCTCCGGACGGTTCGGATATGTCCTGCCTACCGGCGCGTCAGAGGCTTTCACGAGCAGCGCCGATACATCCTCTCCGCGTATGTGTTTAAGATACGCAAGCGTCAGATACAGCACAGCCGGCTTTTTTCCCTCCGGAAGAAAAGAATCGAGTTCTTCGAGCAGAGAAACGCACAGCTCCGTTTTTCCCATACGGAAAAATTCCCATACGCTGTCCAGCGTGGTCTGCACCGGATCGGAAAGCATGGAAGCGAATATCTCTGACGGCTCTTCGCCGCCGGCAAACCTCACGCTGTAGGCAAAGGGATCGGCCGAGACGATATCCGCCGCGAGTGCTTCCGCTTCCTCTTTTCTGCCGAGCATGGCGAGCGCGGATATCCGTACCGCCGCCGCAAGATTGTTTTTCGCGTTATGAGCGAGAGCCTCGCCGGAGTGCGTCAGCGCCTTATCCGGTTCTCCGCGGGCTATATCGAGCATTGAGACCCGCGTCATTGCGCGGTCACAGGTATTCCCGTCCCACGCGGCAAGGGAATAAGCGTCGTAAGCTTCGTCCGTTCTGCCGAGAGATTCCAGAATCAGTCCGCGGATATACGATACCTCTCCGCTTTCGGGACGCTCGTTGAAAACGGACTGCGCATGGTACGCGCGGTCGGCGTATTCAAGCGCGGTTTCATAATCGCAGTAACGGTATGAGAATTTCGCCATTGCGAGAAGCGAGGGTATATGGTACGGCATGAACGTAAGCGCGCGTTTCCAGTAAACGTCCGGATACACCGCCGGGTCGCGGTACTGATCCACATGGACTCCCGCGAGATACAGCGTCTGCACGTCGGAAATGCTTTCCGACGCGGGCGTATCGGTGATCGTTTCGGGTATCGCAAAGCGGTCGTATTCCCGTTCGGTATAGGTGAAAAGCGTCTTTCCCTCAGATGACGCGGTTATAGTAACGTAAGGGTGAGCCGAAAGCTCTGTAACGGGTATTCTGACCGGAGAACAGGGCATTGCCGGAACGGAACATTCCGCGAGCAGGATGTCTCCGTCGGAGACCCTTATGACAGCGGAATCATAATATCCGGTGAACTGCACATGCAGGGCGTTTTCTTCGCGGTCCAGCGTCACCGCGCCGTTCAGATCGGCGTAATCCGGCGCGCCGATCTCCGAAATGGGATACCAGAACTGTGAAAAGCATTTGGTTTCAAAGGGTGCGAGCCATGAGAAATTCGGCTGGTTATCGGAATACGAGCCTGCCATCAGCTCCGCGTACTGACCGTCCGTATCGGTGAGCGCGCGCTCCCATGAACGGGACAGCTGATTGTATCCCCAGGTAAACATCTTTTTGCCGGGTGAAATATGATGATCCGCGACGTGTACCACTCCGCAGCGCTTTCCCTCGTCGTAGCCGCCGAAAAAGTCGAATTTCGACGCGGCGGAAAAATACGAGGTGGCGTCCCGCGTATTTTTATGCCTTGAAATATCGACGGGCGAAGTAAACGGGATGCCGTTGTATGTGCAGGCGTCGGACACCGGATATGGCGCGCGGGATTTCAGATAATGGAAATTAACGTAGGTAACGTCCTTGGGAAAGAAAATGCGGTACTGTTCGTTGACCGGTACGGCGGCGTTTTCCCACCAGAGGAAAGAACGGGGAAGCTCGGTGCGGTTATATAAGCGCATCCTCGTTTCGAGATATGCGCGGTCCGGCCTCAATATGATCGAGAACATTCCCTTCATGCGGTCTATCGGGTCATGCTCGGAAAGATGACAGGCAGCGCTGCCGTCGGGCAGGATCTCGGTTCTGAAATCGCAGGGCATGAAACCCGACGCGCGGTGATGGAAGGGCCAGTTGAATTCCACTCCTCCCGATATCCACGAACCCAATACCCCGATAAGCGCGGGCTTGATGACGTGTTGACGGTAGAAGAAATCATATCCGGTAGTCCTGTCACGCGCGGCAAAAATGCGGCCGCCTATCTCCGGAAGAATATCGACGGAAAGCCAGTCGTTTTCCAGCCGCACAACGGTATATTCCTTATCGACCGCCGTTCCGCGTTCCACGTTCAGAACGATTTTATTCGGGTAGGGCCTTCCCGTCGAACGCTGATGTACCCGATTCTCCGCGTAGACAGGCATATCCTCCGGCGCGGGCTCGGGATAGGTGCGTATACGTTCGGTCAGAACGGTAACCTTTGCTTGCTGCATGTTTCATTTCCTCGTTTCAATGCATTTGATCGAGGCTATTATATCACACAAACCAATGTTTGAAAAGGTAATAATGGCGGGAATTTTTTCTGATTATTTTATACTTGTTTTTTTCATATTATCTGCTATAATATATTATGGTAAGACAGCGGCTTTGCCGAATATTGGAGTGGAGGAACTGTTCATGTATATCTGCGTTCTTACGGAACCCTTTTTCAGAAACGGTTCCTGGTGCATCCGTGTGCTCTCGGGACTGAATGAGGTTCTGAAGGCGAAAAAACTGGACGCCCGCTTTCCCGAAAGGCTCGACGATATTTCACCGTCGGACAGCGGCGACAGTGAGAAGTTTCTCATCATCATCGGCTGCAACCCCGGCTGGATCTACGCCGCGGTACAGCGCGCCGCCGAAACGGGAATGCATCCCGTGCTTCTCTGCTGTCAGCCCGTCACACGGCTTCCCTGCGTCTGCTCCTGTGTCAGCTCGGAGCCGCAGGAAGCCACCGACTACATACTCAGATCGCTCAGAGAGGACGGACGGCATACCCCCGCGCTTTACGGGTGCAACCCGGAGTCCTATTCCGATCTCGCCCGCAAGGAATGTTTTCTTTCCAATCCGGTTTTCAGGGTATCGGAAAACGACATTTTCTACAATGCCGGTTCCCTCTCAAAATGCTTTTCCCATTTCGCCGAAAAAGCCGGTCATTACGATTCCGTGATATGCGTCAACAGCTACGCGGCGCTGCATCTGGTCAGAAATCTCCGCACCGGAAATATCGGTTCGGATATCCGCATAACCGCCTTCGGCGACACCATGCTTACGAGAAGATTCTGTCCGGAGCTGGATACCGTATCGGCTCAGTACGAGGAATTCGGACGCGCCGCGCTGGCGGTGTGCAAGCTGCTTTCGGGCAATCCGGAGCTTGACGCGGTATCCGTAACCGTAAAGTGGAAAATATCATCGGGAGTAAGAACCGGTCTGCCGCCTGCGTCCTTTGCCGATTCTCCGCCTGTAACGCCCACAGCGGACGAACAGTTCTATCACGACAGCGAGCTTTCGGATATGCTGAAGCTGGAAAATATGCTCAACAGCTGCGGCGAGACAGAGCTGCGGATTCTCGATCTCGCGCTTGCGGGAGAATCCAACGAAGCCATTGCAGCTAAATGCTTCCTGTCCGAAAACACCGTCAAATATCATATCAAAAAGCTCCGCACCATGTGCGGCTGCAAAACCAAGGAGGAGCTTCTGCGCCGTCTGCGGGATTACACCGCAAACGCCACCTGAAATCCGCCAGGGAGAAAAAACATGAACAGAAAACCTCTGATTCCCGGTATGCGGTTTGAAAGCGATACCGAATATTACGCCGGTTCCTCAGAATATCATATATACCCCTCGGACGATTTTGAGGAAATCCACGTCTGGTGGACCTTCATGAACACCGCCGGAACGCCGCTTCGCGCAGCCTTCGTTCTCAGAAACGTAAAAAACGTAACGGTCGATCTCGGCGGCGCAAAGCTGATTTTCCACGGCAGAATAATGCCCTTCGCCGTCTTTGACTGCGAAAATATCCGCTTCCGCAATTTTTCGATCGACTACGACCGTCCCTTCTATACCCAGGGAACGGTCCTTTCCTCCGATTCCGGCCGCTTAGTTCTCGACGTACCCATGGAATTCGGCTTCCGTGTGGAGGGACATGACCTTATTGCCGTATCCGACACATGGGAGCATCGTCTGACCGACGGAGATATGCTGCTGCGCTGCTTCGATCCGAAAACGAAAAAGCCTTCCCCCCACAGCGGCGTTATCCTTGCCCTTGTGGGCGACGAGATACATCCACGTCCCAATCCGCCGCTTCCCATTCATCAGCTCTTCGCGGAAAAAGGAGAGGGAAACACCCTTATTCTCACCGGACTTCCCGATTCCTTCCGTCCTCTGCCGGGAGAGATACTTGCGATGACCCATGAGGACAGGCGCAAGGAGGGATTTCTTCTCGAACGCGATACCGATACGTATTTTGAAAACATACGCCTGCTCCATATCGGAGCTATGGGAATCGTCGCCAATCTCTGCCACAACATCACGGCGAAGGGCTTCGCCATGTATCTTGACGACGAGACCGGAAACCGCATAATTACGGTAAATGCCGACAGCTTCCACTGCTTCCACTGTTCCGGTCTGATAAAACTGGAGGACTGCCGTTTCGAGAATATGCTCGACGACGCGGTAAACATCCACGGCAATTATCTGGTCCTCGCGGAAAGCTCCGCAGACGGCAGAAGCTGCGTATTCGAAAACCGCGCGGCGTCACTGCTGGATATGGAATACCTGCTTCCCGGCGACAGGGTAACGATTTACAGACAGAACACTCAGGAGATAAAGACCGAGCTGAATGTTTCATCGGCGGTATACGAGCCGGGACAGACAAAGCGCATGAAGGTCGTGTTTGACGAAGCGCCGGACTGCGCGCTGGACCCCGGAGATATTCTGGAAAGCCGCCGTATGCCTCAGATAGAGATAAGAAACTGTATTTCCAGATGCATGAACGGCTTCCGCATTTCCAGCAGTGAAAGGGTGCTCATAGAGAACTGCCTTTTCGAGACCTCTGGCTTTTCGATCGCGTTTACCGGCGATATGGATTACTGGTACGAAAACGGTCCGGTGCGCGACGTGACCGTCAGAAACTGTGAGTTTGTCGGCTGCGGTACTCCGGTCGCCACATACTGCGGTTTTCGGAAAACCGATGATGCGCCTTATTATCATAAGAATCTTGTCTTTGAGAACAATACGATAAGAGGCATAAGCTCCTGCGTCGTGAATCTGTCCGATATGGACGGAGTAGTGTACCGGCACAACACCTTTATCCCGCCGGAAGGCGGCACATATCCCGCCGGCGAACACGCGGTTCTGCACAGTTGCGATCATGTGACCATCGAATAAGCAAAATTTTTATAATATAAAATTTTTACAATATTTTCAAAGGAGTGAATATCCATGAAAAGCAAGCTTTACAAACCCCTGATCTCGGTCCTGGCGCTTCTCCTGCTTCTGTCATCCTGCGGAAAAGAGGCAATCGAAACAGCCGACAACGAAACCTCCGGTTCCGCAGTTACCGAAGAGGAAGTCAAGGAAGAGGTCTACTCCTATGAGCTTCCGGATCTGGAAGACGGCACCTTTACAGTTCTGAACTGCGTAGACAACCTGTGGTCGGGTATGAACAATGCCATCGACTTTGAAAAGGAAACCGGCGACAGCGTTTCCGACGCGATCTACAGCCGCGCGAGAAAAGCCGAAAACGATATGAAGTTCAAGCTGGAAGTCATAAAGGACGCAGACCCCGGAAATCTCACATTGATGCACCGTCAGAGCGTTCTGGCAAACGAATCCGCATATGATATCGTATACAACTTCCTTTCCTGGGCCGGCAATACGCCTCTCAGCGGAGAGTATGAACTGAACCTGTACGATATCGACACCCTGAACATGGACGAGGCATGGTGGAACAGCAGCTATATAGAGGCTGCCACACTGGGAGGCAACAAGCTCTATTCCAGCATCGATTATATCAACATGATGGGATATTCTTACGCAAACGTCCTCTACATCAACAAGGACATGGCAAACAATCTGAGCCTCGAAATGCCCTACGATACCATCCGTTCCGGAAAATGGACCTATGATGTGATGAACGATTACATGAAGGCGGCGGTAACGCTTAACGGCGACGAGAATTTCAGCATCAACAAGGACGGAAGCTGCGTATACGGCTTCGGCGTACAGCACAAGGAAGGAACCATGAGTCTGCTCAACGGCTCCGGCGAACGCTTCTCTACGCTGGACAGCGACGGTATGCCCGTTCTTAATACCGAGCTCAACCGTTTTTCCGACGTGTATGATAAGTTGTCCTCCATGCTCTCTGAGCCCGGTTTCCTGGTAATGTACAACACCGCGGACCTTTCCTCAAAAACGATATTCATGAATCAGCGTGCCATGTTCTGGACAGGATCGCTGGGCATATCCATGGGACAGCTTCGTGACGCGGAATTCGAATACGGCGTTATCCCCTTCCCCAAGTATGACGAAAATCAGGACAATTACTACACAATGGTAAGCGAATATACCCTTTCCGTAAGCATCCCGAAGTCCTCCGCAAATCCGGAGCGCACAGGCGCGGTAGTCGATTATATGTCCTACCTCGGATATAAGGACATTATTCCGGTTCTTCAGAACGCGCTGTGCTACAAGGGAATGCGTGACGAAGACTCCATCGAAATGTTCAACGAGATACTCAGCTCGCTTTCAACCGATATCGGCTACATGTTCGGCTGGACAATGGATCTGACAAGCGATATCAGCCAGAACATCGCTTCCGGAAACAGCAATTTCATGTCAAAATACGAATCCAATAAATCCGCAATGGAAAACAAAATCTCGGCCACTCTCGAGGCCATGGGTCTCGCGCAGTAATACACGGAGAGAAGCAATATGAAGCTTTTCGGAATTTCAGAAGGCGCGGTATTGCAGCGCGATGAGAACGGAGTATGCCGTGCGCTTATCCGCGCTGAATGTAAGGGTGCGCTCACCTGTTCGGCAGGGGAGCTTGCCGATACGGGCGACGGTTTTCTCTATACCGGTCTGAGGACCGGCGGCCCTTATTCCGTGACCTTCCGTGACAATGAAGATGAGCTGACATTTTCACGGCTGTATGTGGGAGACGTCTGGATGCTCGCCGGACAGTCCAACATGGAAGGAGCCGGACACATGACAGAGGAGGACGACAATTTCGCGGCGCATCCCGATCCGGAGGTCCGTGCCTTTTACATGGATGACGCATGGGACGACGCGCGTCCTCAGCTCCATCAGCAATGGCTGTCACCCGATCCCTCGCTTCGCGCGGTCTGGGACTGGCATATCGCAAATCTCGCGCAGAGAGATATCCATCCCGCCGATCTGTATCCCAAAGAACAGCGCCGCGGAGTGGGTCCGGGATTCCGTTTCGCAAAGGAAATGCACCGTTATACCGGCGTGCCGCAGGGAGTCATTCCCTGTGCCGTCGGCGGCGCGCCCATGTCGATGTGGATACCTCAGGCGGATGAAAACAATCATCTGACGGCGGCGCTGCGCAGAATACGCTGCGCGGGAGGTTTCATACGGGGCATGTTCTGGTATCAGGGCGAATCCGATACCGGAGAGGGAACGAGAAACATTTACGCCGACCGTATGCAGATGCTGCTCGACGCGCTTTCTCCGTACTGCGTTACGGAAGAAGTCCCTGCCGTCGAAGTCCAGATAGGAAGTCATTCTCTGCCGACCTGCGACTCTGACGGGGACAACAGGGCATGGAGCGATTTTCGCTCAATGCAGCTGACGCTGGCGAAGCGTTTTCCCTGTCACGCGGTGGTGTCGGCGATCGACCTGGAACGCGACGACCTCATCCATCTCAGCTCCGAATCCCAGGCAAGAGTCGGCTGCCGCGCCGCCTATGCCATGAACCGTATTCTGACAGGCTCGGGGCTTCCGGAGCCTGAAATCAGCTCGATAACCGCGCAGCCGGAAAAATACTGTCCCTTCTGGTATGAACTGCGCATTGTCTTTACCGGCATAGAAGGAGAGCTGCGCAGCGGCGGTGTTCCTCACGGCTTTGGTCTGTACGATATCGGAAACGCGGGAACAGGTTCGGGCGACGCGATGATACAGCGGACGATACTTTCGGGAAATACCGTCATTCTGCGTACCGAGCTCTCTCTTGAAGAGCTCAGAGGGAAAGAGCTGTGGTACGGCTACGGACACCACACATATTCCAACATAACCGACAGCGCGGACCGCGCAATACCCGCTTTCGGTCCGATTTCACTGGCGGATATTCAATAAACATCCGCGTCCGCGTATGCAGCATCGGCAAATCATTTCTCTGTTTCGGAATATACGCAAAACCTCCCGTGACTCAGCCGCCGACAGCTGCTCGTAATCAATTAAGCGGGGCTTGACCGCCCCCTTGCAGGAGTGATAGGGCACACATTTTCATTCTCCGAAAAAACTAATTGCGAAAAATACTTGACGGTATCATAATGTCTGATTGGAAAAGGGGCTGTAGCAAAAGTCAAAATGCTACAGTCCCTTTTGATCCGGGATCATCCCCGCGTGTGCGGGGAAAAGTCGGGGCAAAACCCCATTATACAAAACAGGATAGGATCATCCCCGCGTGTGCGGGGAAAAGTTAGCTTTTCCTGCCATTTTTGATTTCCTTTCCGAGAAGATAAAGCGCGTATATTATGCGTCCGAGGCTGATTGAAAGCATTATGCCGCCCACAATAATTACCGATGTGTGCATGTCTTTCCTCCTGTTTTTTTAGATAAACACTTGACAAAATCAAAAACTTGGTGTAAAATAAAAGTATAGGGTGAGTGGATTTCTTCACCCACCCTCAGTGTTTAGATTGCTCTGATAATCAGTTCAGCGATTATGCTGCCGATTATCGTGGCGATCAAGCTCGTTAATCCTTGAACAAGAACTTCTTTCCAGGTCGTTTTGTTTGAGGATTTTTTCTTTTTCTTCGCCATGTTATCACCTCCTTCCGATGTATATAGGATCATCCCCGCGTGTGCGGGGAAAAGATGAGAGGGTAAATATATGACTATACTCATCGGGGATCATCCCCGCGTGTGCGGGGAAAAGAGCATAAGGAGACTTCCATGGACAAGAATTCAGGGATCATCCCCGCGTGTGCGGGGAAAAGCTCACTTTGGATACGCCTCATTTAATGTCTCTTAGGATCATCCCCGCGTGTGCGGGGAAAAGCAATGGTTCGTGACCCGCCCTGCGCTCCGATTAGGATCATCCCCGCGTGTGCGGGGAAAAGTCATTCCGTTATGTTCCACCAGAAGTTCGGTTGGGATCATCCCCGCGTGTGCGGGGAAAAGCAGCTTATTATCATGCCCTGCGAGTGCTGCCCAGGATCATCCCCGCGTGTGCGGGGAAAAGTCCGT
>JAZQNC010000210.1:0-13396 GCA_045627165.1 Eubacteriales bacterium | reverse complement strand
CGCTGTGCTCACGTTCACGGAGCATGTCGTCAACATCCTGGTAACGGACGATAGGTCCCGCGATAAGCTGAGGATAGAGCGTTACGTATGCGCCGAAGGATGCAATATTGGTCTGAACTCTCGCGTCCTTGCGGTAAACATCGATAACGTAAGAAAGAGACTGGAACGTATAGAAAGAAATACCGATGGGAAGACCGATATTAAGAAGCGGAATCGGATTGTCCGCACCGAAAAGATTGCATATACTGTTTATGTTTCCGGCAAAGAAATCGTAATATTTGAAGAAACCCAAAATACCGAGGTTGATGACAATGGCGATTATCATCCACATTTTCGATTTCTTTTTATCCGTATCGAGATACTTAGCAACGAGATAGCCGCCCGCGTAGTCGATACAGATCGTAAACACCATCAAAAATACGTAAACAGGCTCGCCCCATCCGTAGAACAGAAGGCTCATAACGAGCAGGACAAGGTTTCTTACCCAAAGATATTTTGCCGGTACGATAAAGTACAGCAGCAGAGTCATCGGTAAGAAAAGGAACAGAAACTCAAGACTTGAAAATACCATGAACTTTTCCTTTCGGGAATTATAATTTACAGAGACGCTTCCGTTCGGAAACCGACCCTGTCAGCTTCGATAAATAACCGGGCAACTGTTCGGAAATAACAGGGATGTCATTTCACTCCTCAAGCGTGTCAAGCTCAGAAAGGTCGTAGGGAGTATTCTGGTATACCACGTTGCTGAGCCAGTTTGAAAAGAGAAGATGAGAATGTCCTCTCCAAACGTTTGAAGGAGATTTGTTCGGATCATCATCCGGGAAATAGTGACGCGGAACTTCGATAGCAAGACCCTTCGCCTTATCTCTGAAATACTCTCCCGCCAGCGTTTCACGGTCATATTCACTGTGACCGGTAACGAAGAAGCGCCGCATATTCTTGTCCGCAACCAGATATACTCCTGCTTCTGCGGATTCCGCCAGAATGTCAAGGGCGGGGATATTGCAGATATCCGAGCGTCTAACCTCGGTATGGCGGGAATGGGGAGCGCGGAAAACCTCGTCAAAGCCTCTTACCAGCGGGTGATAGGGTACAAGCACCCGATGCTCGAACACACCGAACATCTTTTTGTCGAGCGGATATTTAGGCACGCCGTAATGGTAGTACAGCCCTGCCTGCGCCGCCCAGCATATATAGAACGTGGAGAATACGTGAGTCTCGGCCCAATCCATAAGCTCGCACAGCTCCGGCCAGTAATCCACCTCTTCAAACACCTTATCCTCAACCGGTGCTCCGGTAATTATCATACCGTCGAAACGCTCATCGAGGATTTCGCCAAGCGAACGGTAAAAGGTCTTCATGTGTTCGGGAGGAGTATGCTTCGGCGTATGCGACGCAGTAGCCAGAAGAGTGAGCTCAACCTGCAGAGACGTATTTGAAAGCAGACGTATAAGCTGTGTTTCCGTCGCGATCTTTGTTGGCATGAGATTCATTACCGCTATCTTCAGTGGTCGGATATCCTGATGAGCGGCACGATTCTCGGTCATTACAAAGATATTCTCATTTTCGAGAAAACTTGCCGCCGGAAGACCGTCCGGTATTTTGATCGGCATTATACATCATCTCCCTCAATTATACTCCAGGACAGTATAGCATTTATTTATTAACAATTCAAGATTAATTATTTTAGATTATTGCGCTTTTATACTGTTGACACCGCCTATCTTCCGTGATAAAATATGCTCCGGGTACACATATACCACATACGAAAGGATCAGTGATCATGGATAAAACAATAAGCATCCGAAAAAACGCTCCTGCCGTGATAAGCGGGATAAAATGCGGAAAATTCAACCGATATAAGCTTGAGTATTCATCTTCTCTTCCGCTCTGCTGTTACATCATATACGATTTTGGCGGTGAAAATGTACGCGAGGTTTTTTATCTCGAATCCGGTGAAAACATTAGCTTTTCATCATACATAGACACATATCTCGAAGGAGGACTTGCCGACGAAGGCGAGGTAATATGCCTGTTCGAGAGCATTACCCAGCATTCCGGCAGCATAACGGTCACGGATATAAGCTTCTCAGTCGAGGATGTTTACGCAAAAGAAACATATTACATTGAAAACGAAAGATACCGTCTCGGCATCGAGCTTGCGTGGGGCGGAGGACTTTCCTATCTCTGCGATAAAAAGTGTGAAATCGACGGCGTGGAAAATATACTCAACTGTCACGATACGGGCAGACTCGTACAGCAGTCATATTACGGTACTTCATCCGATCCCTTTGAGCTCGGCGAGTTCATGAACCAGAAATGGTGCTACAATCCCGTTCAGGGCGGAGACCGCGGAAGGTGGAAATCAAAGCTCATCGAAGCAAGAGTTTCCGAAAATGAAGTTTACATAAAGTGCCGTCCAAGGGACTGGGGGCAGGACGGCGGAGACACCTACAGCTACATGGAAAACATCTACCGTCTCGAGGGAGATTATATCCATGTGGATAACCGTTTTACCGACTTCTCCGGCTGGGAGCATCCCGAAAACGGTCAGGAGCTTCCCGCGTTCTATACGGTAAGCTATTTCGATAAGTATTACTGGTACGACGGAGACAAGCCCTGGACAGGCGATACCCTTTCGCACAAGGACGATCTGCCATTCTGGCCGACGGACTGGGCTTACTGCACAACCAGATTCAAGGATGACAACGACGAGCGCTGGGCCGCATTCGTTGATGACAATATGTACGGAATAGGTCTTTTCGTTCCAAACACCTGCAGCTGGTGCGCCGGAAGATACGAGCATGATGCTTCCAAAAATCCGAAAGCCTCGTCCTGCAATTACATTGCTCCCGAACGCACGATCAAGCTAAAATGCTTCAAACCGCTCACATACAGCTATCTTATGTGCTGCGGACAGCTTGACGAGATAAGAGAAAGATTCCGCGAAAGAAAGGACGATATTACAAACAGCTCGCTTTCCGAATACTGAATCCGAAATGCGATAACGCTCCAAAGCGATATCATGTATAAAGACGCATCGAATTAACAGTATTTCAATCAAAAATCCGCCGAAAAGGAATTCGTTTTCCCTTCGGCGGATTCTTCATTTGTACAAACATTATTGTGATTTCGGCTTATATTCTTTTCAGGATTTTCATGGCGGCCATGAGCTTTCCGAGATCGTGATTGGCATGAGGGAGGTCTGTCATATCGTAGCCGCTTTCTTCAATTACGTCACCCGCTTCAAGAAAATCGTACAATTCAAACCCGTAAAAATCACACACGGCCTCAACACCGGCAAGCTCCATCTCCACCGCCAGACATCCTTCCTGCTTTCTTTTCTGCACCAGTCCGACCGTTTCACGAAGCATGGAGTCTGTTGTCCATACACGCCCTTTAACGTACGGAAGACCGATTTCTTCAAACACGGCACAGAGCCTGTCCGCATTTTTTATCGGAAGATAATCAGAGGGCGGAGCGTAATAATATGAGCATCCATCCCCTCTGTAGCTTTCCGTGGGGATAATGAATTTTCCGTATGTTGCTTCTCTGTCAAGACTTCCGCAGGAGCCGAACATGACAAATTTTGTGGCTCCGGTCAGCCAATGCACCTCATAACAGTAATCAGATGCGGAGGCGGAGCCGATACCCGAAAGATAAAACGCAGTCTTTTCGCCATCGCACATGAAGCTGTATATATTCGTGCTCCCGTTGCACACTCTGATTACACCTATAATCGAGCAGTCAAAGCTGTCGAGCAGATACTCATGGATCGTTTCCGAAAACACTATCAGGCATTTTTGAACGAGCTTTTTGGGCTTACCGTAAAAGTCTTCCAGGCTTATCAGCGGTTCCGTTTCTACATCATAATCGTGGATGATCATTTTCCTCTCCTCAGCTGTCAGCCGATGTACCATATGTCCGTTTCAAATACGGTCTCATTTCAATATGCGGATACTGACAAATTCACCTCTTTCTCGCAAGGGCATAAATCAGTACACCGATAATCAGCGAAATAAACGCTCCTGTCAGCAGTTCTCCGTTCAAGAGCCTTATTCCGTTCATGCTTCCGGCACGGAAAGCGGCAAGCACGAAATTAACGACCTTTTCCGTGAAAAGACTCGGCATAATGCCGAAAACCGGAAGAATCACCGCAGGAAGCAGAGCCGAGGGATGAAGCTCGATATCTTTGCCGTATTCCGTCGGAGGCTGAACGCATATCGTGATCGCCGTATAGAGTCCCACCGCAAGACACAGCGCGGAATACGCGATAGCGACAACAATAAACGCCTCATTTCCGTTTTCTTTAAGAGAATCGCAGAGCAGTGAAATTATCACATATCCGTTCCATGACGGTATGGAAGAAAAGCCGAGACACAGCGATAAGAGGGCGAAGACAAGAACAGGCTTGCCTTTTCCGGCGCCGCGGAGCTGCTTTATCGAGGTGGACACAGCCGAGCCTTCCGCACATGATGTAACCTCATAAGAAAGCAGAGCTACAATACATCCGCAGATTACACTGAGAATGACCGCCGCAAGACTTCCTCGGCTTCCGGTGAGCATATACGCGCCGCAGGAAAAGATGGTCTCTCCGCATACCGACAGACATATACACGCGGATACCCTCTTTAGCTCCATGAAAATCAGGGCGCACACTGCCGAGACGCACATAACCGCACTTCCGATAATAATGACCGTAACAGCACATTCCGAGGTGCGAAGTCCGGTTGCGGTCATCGTCATTGTATACAGTCCCAGTACAAGCGGGAATATTCCTCCCGCGAAATGCAGACAGCTCTGTCCCCTGTGCGTGACCATGCTCAGAACAAAAGGACCGCAGGAATACAGACATACGCCGCACAGAATACAGAGCATAGCAGCCGACATCGCGGAGGGATTTACAAGCGATGAAAACGTATACACTGTCGAAAATGTAACCGCGCCTATCTGTTTTCCTATTATCGCAATGCCTGTATAGAGCATAACAGCCGCCGCGGCCGATACAGCGATATATACCGCCCCCGGTGCTCTGCTCTTTTCGCCGTATGCCGCTCTGATAATCGGAAATGTAAAAGGGATGAGCAATGCGGTCAGAATCACAAGAGTTCTGAAATCCACTGCGGTAAAAGCGCAGGTCGCAACGCTGAGAGACAGGAGCATAAATGAATACACTCTTCCGCGCAGCGAGGGCGCAAGCCTGCTGTAATCGCGTATAACCTGAACCATCAGCACACATACTGCCGACAGCACCATGCACATAACGCCTCCGAAACCGTGGAAGCGAAATTCCGTACCTCTGAGGAATGGAACCGATACTATAACATCCTCGGTCATGAGAAACGCCGACTGCAGAAGCTGCGTAATGAAACCTATAAGCGCAAACATATCGTACAGTCTTTCTCCGCGTTCGCCGAAGCGCCGCATTCCGGGTACTATTTCCACTGCCGCAGCGCAGAAACACGGCCACAGCATCATAAGATATAAGCTCATTATATTTATCCCGTAAAAAACAGTAATTCAAGATAACAAACACATCTTGATTCATTATACCGCAGTAAAAAGTGAAAGTCAAGTAATATAACATTAACAAAATCTGTACGCGGTTCATTGCTGTGTTATGTTTTTCTTATTTTAACATACAATTTTCTGTCTGAATTTTTCATAAAACACTTGACAAGCGGGAAGTTTTGTGATATAATACCAACCGTTGGGCAGACAGTCACAGGATGGAGAGATGGCTGAGCTGGTCTAAGGCGCGCGACTGGAAATCGCGTATGGGCTAATACCCCATCTAGGGTTCGAATCCCTATCTCTCCGCCAAAAAGAGTCACATCAGTGTGGCTCTTTTATTTTTTTGTCAGACAAGTCCCCTTATGTCCCGGGCGTAAAAAAGCCCTGTGTTTTTTCGTAAACACTTGCATTATACCGCTGTTTGGTATATAATTATGATAGGTTATTTTATACCGTCTGAATATGTATCGGAATATGGAGGGCTTTGTTATGCCTGTCAACGAATACGGATTTGTTATTGTCGATTTCGGAAACGACGGAAACACCGACGTATCCGACGCTTTGCAGAAGCTGATTGAAGATAATCCCAATAGGACCATATACTTTCCGGACGGAATATACAGAATCAGCAGGCCGATCTGCACGCCAGCCGATCCGCGCCGCTCGGTGGATCTTCAGCTGTCTAATTTCGCCGTAATCAGAGCCTCCGACGACTGGAACAGCGATGAAGCCATGATTCGCCTCGGCGGTATTTATCCAGCCAACGATATCCGCACCTGCGGCAGTGTTTATTCGCTCAGCGGCGGAATCATAGACGGCAGTATGAAGGCTGACGGTATTTCCATAGACAGCGGACGCGAAACGGTAATAAAAAACGTCTCGATCAAGCATACGAGAGTCGGTATCCACATAAAGCACGGCTCAAATTCAGGTTCATCGGACGCTGATATAACCAACGTGAATATCGTAGGAAACGGAGCCCGCGATTCTGTCGGAGTTATTCTCCGCGGATATGACAACTCCCTCACCAACATGAGAATTGCCGATGTGTTCACCGGTATAGAGCTTCATTCCAGCGGAAACGTGATGCGCAATCTTCATCCGCTCTACACCTGCGATTATACCGATTACACCGAGAGCTGCGGATTTAAGGATTTTTCCGGCAACAACTGGTATAATTTCTGTTACAGCGACCATTTCGGCGTAGGATTCCACACCGGCAGGAATGTTTCAAACATATATGACAGCTGTTTCTGCATGTGGTACAGTCCGCGTGAAAAGAAACATACCGTCTTCCGCTCCGAAGAACGCTTCAATTCAGCCGTGACCAATCTTACCATCGGCTACAACGGCACCGAAGCGGTGAACAGAATCCTTGAAGGAATCCCCGACGGCAGCGGCTGTTTCGACGGAAGCGGATATTTCTGCAATATCCGCGCAGACCGCAATGCTCTCAACGATCCCGAAAGATTGTTCGAAAGGTTTCTGACCGGAAAGCTCATGTAATCTGCGCGTTGTGGTATGATTTACGGTATTTCATTTTTAAACAGACAGGGGTCATGTATTTATGAGAAAAACAAAAATCGTCTGTACGATAGGTCCTGCTTCATCGGATGAAAATACGATAGAAGCAATGCTTCGCGCGGGCATGAACGTGGCACGGCTTAATTTCTCACACGGAACGCACGAGGGGCACAGAGAGCTTATCGATACCTTCCGACGAGTCCGCGACCGTCTTGGATATCCCACAGCCGTTATGCTCGACACCAAAGGTCCGGAAATACTTTTCTGTGATTTCGACAACGGAGCGATAATCCTCGTCGACGGAACGCCCTTTACAATGACCACAAAGGAATGTGTCGGCAATGCTTCGGTCGGTTATGTGAATTACAGCGGACTTCCCCGCTGTGTAAAGCCGGGAGACCGCATTGTCGCGGATGACGGACACATCGTTTTTCTCGTCAATGAAGTCGGAAGCGATTATATAAACTGTACGGTACAGCACGGCGGAAAGCTGAGCAATCACAAGAGCGTGAATGTTCCCGGAGTCGTTCTCGATATGCCCTTCATCGACGAAAGGGATAAAGCCGATCTTCTTTTCGGAATTGAGCTTGACGTGGATTTTGTCGCCGCTTCCTTTGTGCGCACCGCTCAGGACGTTACGGATATGCGGAAGTTTCTCGATTACAACGGCGGTCACGAAATAAAGATTATCGCCAAAATCGAAAATATGCAGGGTGTTGACAATTTCGACGCAATACTCGAAGCCGCCGACGGTATCATGGTCGCCCGTGGAGACATGGGTATTGAAGTACCCTTTGAACGGCTGCCCGGACTGCAGAAAAGGTTTATTCGCCGCTGTTATCAGTCCGGTAAAATGGTTATCACCGCCACACAGATGCTTGAATCCATGATAAACAATCCAACGCCTACCAGAGCTGAGATCACCGACGTTGCCAACGCCGTATTCGACGGCACATCGGCTGTCATGCTCTCCGGCGAAAGCGCAATGGGAAAATTCCCTGTCGAAGCCGTGCAGACAATGGCGGCAATCGCCGAACAGGCTGAGCACGACGCTTTCGAAATGAACGTATACAACGGCATAGGCCATGACCCTGCCATGCTTGACACCACAAACGCGGTCTGCGACGCTACCTGCACCACCGCGCGGGATCTGGGAGCCGCCGCGATCATCGCCGCCACCATGCACGGCCATACTGCGAGACGCATGAGCAAGTTCCGTCCTCAGGAGCCTATCGTTGCCGCAACTCCGCTGGAAAAGACCTTCCATCAGCTTTCTCTGTCATGGGGAGTTTATCCGGTAATGGCAAGGTACATCGAAGCGTCTGACGAGCTTTTCGTCCATGCCGTTGACTGCGCGAAGCAGATCGATATCGTGAAAAACGGCGATATCGTCACCGTTACCTGCGGTATGCCTCTGCGCGGACGTTCATCAACAAACACGCTCCGCGTACAGATCGTCGGAGAAAGATTCTGAACACAGTTATTTATAACGACAGCGTATATTATGACAAACAGACCACTTGCGGATAAGGTTCGTCCGCGAGAATTTGATGAAATAGTCGGACAGGAACACCTTTTCGGCGAGGGCTGCGTGCTTCGCCGTCTGGTTGAAAGCGGTCATATCGGGAATATGATTTTCTACGGCCCTCCCGGTGTAGGAAAAACCACCGCAGCCGACATTATCGCCCGCAAATCCGGCATGAGACTTCACAAGCTGAACGCCACGACCGCCTCAAGCGGGGACATAAAGGAGATAATCGGCGAGACAGCCACCATGTTCGGCTCCGGCGGAGTACTGCTCTATCTTGACGAGATCCAGTATTTCAACAAAAAACAGCAGCAGACTCTGCTTGAATTTATCGAGGACGGACGCATCACGCTCATCGCCTCGACTACTGAAAATCCCTACCTTTACGTCTACCCTGCCATTATCTCCCGTTCTGCAGTTTTTGAATTCCGTGCAGTAAGCGAAGAACAGACTGCAAAGGCGGTTTTGCGTGCGGCTCAAAGCGAGAATATAAAGCTCGACGAAGAAACGGCATTGCTTATAGCCCGTGCAGGAGCCGGAGACGTGCGAAGGGCTGTCGGAGTGCTTGAAGCTTCCGCCTACGCTTCGGATTACAACATAACCGCGGACACGGTAAAAGCTCTGGTTCCCTCCAATCTCGGCAACTTCGACAGAAACGGCACCGTCCACTACGACATGCTCTCCGCGCTTCAGAAATCCATCAGAGGTTCAGACCCCGACGCGGCAGTTTTCTATCTGGCGAAAATACTTGAGGGCGGCGACCTTATCGGAGCATGCCGCCGTCTGCAGGTCATCGCAAGCGAGGATATCGGACTCGCCTATCCGATGGCGGCCGCAATAGTGCGTTCCTGCGTTGAGAGCGCAAGAGAGCTCGGTATGCCCGAAGCGAGAATCCCTCTCGCCCACGCCGCTCTTCTGCTGGCTACCTCACCCAAGTCAAACAGCACGGAAATCGCGTATGACGCAGCCAAGTCAGACATTGACGCGGGAAAAGGGCAGTCCGTGCCGCCGTATATGCGTCCATCAAACAGCTATGACGGGTATAAGTATCCCCACGATTACCCCAATCACTGGGTGGAACAGCAGTATTTACCGGATGACTTAAAGGAAAGCAGATACTATAAATTCGGCGAAAACAAACAGGAACAGTCCGCCATGAATTACTGGTACAACATAAAAAACAAATGACCCACACAGGTAATGGAAGGCGGAGTGATGTATGAAGGGACTTGAACTTGCCGAAGCATATTACCGCGAATACGGCGAGCCGATGCTGGAAAGAGAGTTTCCCTGCATACTGTCATGTTCGGCGTTTGGTCTTGCCGGCGAAGGCTCCGAGTGCTTCGGTTACGATGATGAAGTGTCGAGCGACCATGATTTTGAGCCGGGGTTCTGCATTTTTATTCCTGATGAAAGCATAGTTGACAGGCGCACCGCATTTCTGCTTGAAAAGGCCTATAATTCCCTGCCATCCGAATTCATGGGGTATCGCCGTCAGAGAATAAGGCCTGTCGGTGGAACTCGTCACGGGGTGATAAGACAGGGCGATTTTCTGGCGCGTCATACCGGAAGCCGTGACAGAAATCTCAGCACGGAGCAATGGTTTTCGGTACCCGAATATGCTCTTGCCGAAGCCGTAAACGGAAAGATATTCCGTGACGACGGAGGCGAATTCACCGCAGTCCGTAACAGATTGAGTACAATCCCCGAACCGGTCAGATTAAAAAAACTGGCGGGAAGACTGCTCCTTGCGGCTCAGTCCGGACAGTACAACTACGCCCGCTGTCTTTCTCACGGTGAGAAGGGCGCGGCACTGCTTGCCGCAGACGAATTCGTGCGCAGTGCCGCCAATGTGTTATTTCTGTTAAACGACAGGTATATGCCCTATTACAAATGGTTTCTGCGTTCGCTCAGAGAAATTTCGCCGATTGGTATTAAGCTGGAAAATATACTTCTTTGCACCGATTTCGACGAAAGAAAAGAGCTGATAGAGGAATGCAGTATTCTCATTGCGGATGAGCTGAGAATTAATCTGCTCTACGACGGTGAGAGCAATGAGTTTGAATATATCGCATATAAGGTCAACGACCTTATTTCGGACGCGGAAATTAGAAATCTGAATATTCTCTATGCGGTATGAATGTTGAATTTTATTATTATTCAGTAAAGGAAAATAAAGATGAACGTATTCGAAAACGCAAAATGGATATGGCTAGATGACTATGACAAGGTAAACGTATTTGTGCGTTTCACCGATATTCTGAATTATGAAAGCGGCGAAGCGAAACTGTATGTTTCGGTTGATACAAACTACGCTCTCTACATCAACGGTGATTTCGTTGACGCGGGTCAGTACGCCGATTACCCCTTCGATAAGGTTTACGATGAGCTGGATATCACACCTTTTCTGTGCAGCGGAATGAATATGATCCGTTTTGACTGCTGGCACCAGGGAGACAACACCTCTACTGTCCGCGGCGAAAAAGCCGGTCTGATCTACTCAGTATATTCATCGGACAAGTGCCTGCTCGCAAGCTCTGCCGACGCGCTTGCGTCTCCTATCGCTCAGTATGACATGGGCGGAGGTATAGAAAACATTTCCGGTCAGCTCGGCAGATCCTTCCGCTATGATGTGACAAGGCCCGATACCGAAGCGGTCAATGCTCTTGAAGTCGAAAAGGAAATGCCTGCGAGAATCCGTCCCATAAAGAAGCTGGTCAACATCGGCAATGTCGCCGCAAAGCTCGGACCGAGAGGTATTTTTGCGAATACACCCGCAGGTACGATGGGACAGAGGATGCAGTATTCCTCACTGACCTTTGCCGACCCAAACGTATGGCAGAAGCTTCCCGACGAGAACGGGATCGCGCTTGCCGGAGGCGATAAAGGTGACGGCGTATTTGCAATTATAGACCTCGGAAAAGAGGATACGGGATTCCTGTCTCTTGATATCGAGCTGCCGTCCAACGCCGAGATCCTCTGCGGTTGGGGCGAACATCTGGAGGATATGCGTGTAAGAACCTTTATCGGAGGACGCAATTTTGCCTGCAGCTACAAGGGCAAGGCCGGAAGAAACATCTTCTTCCACCCGTTCCGCCGTCTCGGAGGACGTTATCTTGAGCTTCATATCTTTGCTCCTTCGGCAAAGATATATTACGCCGGAATACAGTCAACGCTCTATCCGGTAAACGGCGTCGTTTCCTTCCGCTGCGCTGACAGTCTGCATAACAGTATTTACGACGTATGTCTGCGCACTCTGCTCATGTGTATGCATGAGCATTACGAGGACTGCCCGTGGCGTGAACAGGCTCTGTACGCAATGGATTCGAGAAATCAGATGCTCTGCGGTTATTACGCTTTCCGTGAATTTGACTTTGCGAAGGCTTCCATACACCTGATGGCTCAGTCTATCCGTGACGACAATATGCTTGAGCTCTGCTCTCCCGCGAGAGTAGCGATCACGATTCCTTCGTTCACCGCAATATTCCTTACACAGCTTGCCGAATATGTGGATTATTCGGGAGACCTTGACTTTGACCGCGAGATGCTGCCATACGCCAAGAGAATTGCCGACGGCTTCATTGCCAAAATCGACGGGGATAAGAACCTTATACCCTGCTACAAGGAAGCTCAGTACTGGAACTTCTATGAATGGCAGAACGGACTCGAAGGCTCTATCAGCGGATCGATTTCCGACGATAACATAACCTTCGACGCTCCGCTTAACGCCTTCGTCGCATTCGGACTTCATTCTCTTTCGAGACTGCTTAACGCACTCGGAGATACCGAAGAAGCAGAAAAATATTACCGAGAATATGTCGGGCTTTGCAATGCCATCGAAAACACCTTCTGGAATGCTCATAAAGGCGCTTATGCCTCCTACCTCAAAAAGAACAGCGGCGAGCTTTTCCACTACTGCGAGCTTACCAATTCGCTGATACTGTATGCCGTATGGGATTACAGCCCCGCAATGGCGTCACGCCGCGAAAGAGTACGCCAGGCTCTCGCTTCGGGCAGCCTTATCCCCGTAACGCTCAGCCACAGCATTTTCAAGTATGAGGTTCTTTTAGGAAAGCCCGGATTAAACGGCACATTAACCGTTGATGAAGATTCAGCCAAGAAGTACGGAAGATATGTGTTCGGAGATATTGCCGATAAATGGGGACTCATGCTCAGGAACAATGCCACCACCTTCTGGGAGACCATAGACGGCGCGCCTGCCTTCGGAAATGCGGGAAGCCTGTGCCACGGATGGTCTGCGATCCCCGCATACCTCTATCACAAGTACGCGCTTGAACTTCCAGCCGAATATACCGGACTCTACGAATGCAAAGCGATGAACTGACCGAAAGGATAACGCAGATCCTTGCCGAAAGGGAAATAGACATAATCGGGTCTGTTCCCTACGGCACGTGCAGAATCATAGGCAGAGAAAATTTTGATTTCACTCCCGTAAGCGTGATAGTCTTTGCCGTCCCCTACCTTGTGCGCGATACGGCAGAGGAAAGGCGGAATATCTCGGTTTATGCGGTTTCAGAGGATTATCATCTGTATTTCCGACAGCTTTTTGACGCGATATCATCCGCTTCGGAGTATATACCATATCATATCAGAGGCTGTGCCGATGTTTCGCCCATAGACGAAGTTGACGCGGCTGTGAAGGCAGGTCTCGGAGTAAAAGGCGAAAACGGTCTGCTCATTACCGAAAAATACGGTTCCTATGTGTTTATCGGTGAAATTTTTACCGACGCGGCGCTTTCGGAACAATACTCAAATAGTGAATATGATATCGTCCGATGTATGTCCTGCGGAAAATGCCGCCGCGCCTGT
>JAZQNC010000209.1:0-12011 GCA_045627165.1 Eubacteriales bacterium | reverse complement strand
ATATGCCGAGCTTCCCATCGAATACGGCGAGGCAAGGACCTCCGGCGGCACCACCATTCACGCTTACTCAAATCTCGTGGATGTACGCAAATATTTCAAAACGCTCGAAACCTATGAGACTGATTTTTCGAGAATCGATCTGCGCGACGTGGACCTTGTGATATCAATGAAGCTCGCAACCAATGAAACCACAATAGGCAAGCCTTTTTACAACAGCAATCTCTGTATGCTTCAGTACGATGTTCTGCCTATGCTGCGCAAGGCGGCGGAAGCCTTCAAAAAAGACGGGTATACCATTATCATTTACGACGCATACCGTCCCACAAGCGTTCAACAGAAATGGTTTGACGTGGTGAAGGTGCATAAATGGGTGGCGGATCCTTCCATCGGTATGGGCGGCGTTCATGACAGAGGAACCGCGCTTGACATATCACTTATCGGAAGCGACGGAAAGCTTCTCGAAATGCCTACTCCGATGCACACTTTTACGGAAGCCTCCGCCCGAAACAGCGCGACAATGACTGCGACAGCAAGAAAAAACATGAATTACATGAAGGAAGTCATGGTTTCCTGCGGTTTTACCTATATCAATTCGGAATGGTGGCATTTTCAGGACAAGAACACCCAGTATTATCTGCCTACAGACCATCCCATAGATAGTATCCCGCTTATAGTAAGCGAAAAAAAGTGATCGTATCCGCGTTGATAATACCGCATTATGATTACCGTCAGTGACTGCATCAGGTATGGAAATGGAAGAAATAACCTATGAATTCAAAAACCGCAGTGATAACGGCATGACTGCTGATCTCAAGGCACAGGCCGTTATCCGCGTGGCAAAGATATTCGCTGAAAAGAATACCGAACCCGGAGCCGCGAGCATCGTATATTTTTACATCGTGCGTCAGGGGCCGGATATTGCCAAATCCTTTACGTTGAAGTATGCCTTCAATACCGATTACTATGACGTTATTCAGATACCGAGAAACGTATACACATACGTTTGCGAACGTGGACTTGTCGGCAGGTCGATGCTCATAAAGCTCCACGTCCCCGCCGGAGTTGACGTTTCGGAGTGCGTGGCATATATTTCGGAATACGAGACCGCGGAAACTGTCTGCGAGTGCAAACCGCTGCTTGCGGAAAAAAACGGTAGTCTGGTCAATATGGTATCAAGCTCCCCGGTGGTCGAGTTGGAGCTCGATACATCAGGTCAAACCGTTCGCCATATTCCAGATCTTATCGGAGCGAAAAGCGCAGCAAACAATACCGTCGGCGGCTTAAAAAGTAAAATCCCATATGTGATCATTTCGCTGATTTTTATCGCGGCTCTGGTTTTGTTCGGTATGCTCGGACTGGATTTTGCGAGACGTGTCAATTATGACAATACGATAGAAGCGGCAAAGAAGCTCAGTGAAGCCGGACTGTACGACGAAGCCGAAAGCTATGCCGAGGATAAGCTGAAGGGCAACAAGTATTACGAGGATTACAAAGCCGAAATCAGCGGACTCGCGGATTCGCTGCTCGGCGGCAAAAGGTATAACGAAGCCTACGCAATAATAAGAATCACACCCTTTGCCTCGATACTCCAGAACGTGTGCGAAAGCGCGTCAGCGGATTATATCTCTCTCGGCGATTACAAAAACGCCTATGCCTACGCCTATGCCGCGCCGTATCAGTTTACCGAAGAGGTAGTAAGCGACGCACTTGCTAATGCCTTTGACAGCGAGACCATGACCTTTAACTCCGACGCCTACAGCGTTGCCGTAAAGGGTTCGGTTGACGACAGCGCAACTGATGAGCTGATCCACAGGATAATCGACGTTGAAATGTCGAAGAACAATTACATAACGGCTCTCGATACCGCCGTTATGCTCAAAAACGACAAGGACAACACCGCTTACGAGATACTCAAAACCGCGGTGGAAAACGCCGTAAAAAAGGATAACTATGCCGAGGCGGAATATTATCTCGACACATATTCGGGAGTGGAAAACTGCAACACGCTTGCGCAGGACACCTTCAGAAATATTTACAATCAGGCTGTGAAGGATAAGGATTACGATACCGCCGGCGAATACGCGCGAAAATACGGTTACAATTTCTCGGGAGCGGTCACGGTCACAGCAGAGGACCCCAACATCAGAAAATCGCTCGCACACTCATATTTCATGCTCAATGAATCCCAGAAGCGCACATACCATTCGAATAAAATAGCGGTATCAAACGTGCTTACCGCTTCGGGCAGCGGCCGCGTGCTTATCAATGAGCACGGCAAAACGAGAATGATAAACAACATAGCGTCGATCGCCTCGGGAGATATGTTCACAGCGATACTTCACAATGACGGTACAACCGAGCTGATCTCACGTCTGGCAAGCTCTCCGGCGGAAATCTACTCAAGGGAAAACGATATCGCGGCAACCATCAAGGCTCCGCAATCGGGTACCGTGGACATAGCCGTTGGTGAAAAGCACATTGTTTACCTTATGGCAAACGGCACCGTTAAGACAAGCGGCGACAACATCAGCGGACAGTGCAGCACAGACAAGTGGACCGACATCGTCGCAATTGCGGCAGGAGCTGATTTCACAGTCGGATTAAAATCGGACGGAACTCTGGTAGCCTGCGGAAGCAACAAATGCGGTCAATGCGACCTTTCGGATTATCACAACGTTGTCGATGTGCGCGCCTGCCGTCAGAGTACAGTTCTTCTCTTTGCGGACGGCACCGTAAGGGTCGTCGGTGAACGCAGCCGCGGACTGCTCATCTGCAACGGCTGGAGCAATGTAAAGCGCATACGCGCAGGAGCGAATGCGGTCATGGCTGAAACAAATGACGACAAATATCTTTTCAGCGGTTATCTCGAAGGTAAATCCGATTCTGAAAAAGCATCGGGGCTGAGCAGGCTTCTGGATTTTGAGGTGGGAGACACCTGTATCGCGTATATAAAGGAATCGGGAAGCACCTGTAATACGAAAGGATATTCCATTCAGAAATAAAGCTGAAATAATTCGATAATTTCGGGATATGAAAAAGAAAATCAAGTATGATCTGCCTGACTGGACTCCGGTGATGCTTGACGATGAAGACGAAAATACGGATAAAGAACTTAATCTGCCTGAAATCCCACTTCACAGGGATAAGCATCTAAAGGTCATTTTCATTGTAATAGCATCTCTGATAGCCGTGTGGCTTATGTTCATGATCGGGATGTTTGTCTATCTCTATTCACATTCATCGGATGTGATCTGCGACATAGATACGGTACCGGAGTATCCGGTGTACTGGGACAACAACCTCGAAACCGTCTGCAGAGTAGATACTCTCCCCGGTGATATTGATACCTCATCAATGGGAACACATGAGGTATGCTACACGTTTTTCGGTTTTATAAAAAAGATCATCAAAGTCGAAGTCACCGATCTGACTCCGCCGGTCATCTCGCTTCACAATGTGATCGCGGTTAAGGGTACTGCTCTCACCGCTGTGGATTTTGTCGCCTCATGCGACGATAAAACGGAGGTGAGCTTCAGTCTCGTTTCCCCCGCGGTTACGGATAAAGCCGGTCAGTACGAAATTGCCGTCACAGCAATGGACGTCTGCTCGAACAGCTGCGAAGAAACCGCGGTTCTTACCGTTATATCGGACGATGACGTTCCTCAGTTTGAACTCGGATTGCCCGAAAGCACGGCGCAGAAGCTTCTGACCGAAACCTATCCGGAATGTACGTCGCTTGACTTTGAAAGCCTGAACGTATCGGAGTGCGGTTTCTGCCGTATAAACGGCCGTTCAGACGATGCGGTGTATTACCTTGCGCTCAATGTGGTTGACACCACTCCTCCGTCGGCTAAGGCGGTCAGCCGCGATATACGAATCGGTACCGTTCTTTCCGCCGGTGATTTCGTTGAAAATATTGATGACTGTTCTCCGGTCAACGCGGACTTTGTGAATGTCCCCGATTTCACCGAGGTCGGAGGGCAGACTGTATACGTCGCGCTTACCGATGCATACGGCAACAGCACCGAGAAGAAAGCCCGTCTCTGTATATGGGATATTCCCGAAAGCTATACCGTCGAGCTCGGTACGACACAGCATAAGCTCGTGCGTCTGCTGAGTAAAAATGCCGGTAATTTTCCGAAATTCGACAGCGGATTTGACTGTTTTGCGTTGGGCTGCGGCGAATATGACACTGTTCTTCACGGCGATTATTCCGATTTTCCGCTTAAACTCATCGTCAGAGACACTACTCCCCCATCTCTTATACTCAAAGACACCGCAGTATACATAGGACAGAGCGTTTCACCGGAAATTTTCGTAAGCTCGGTAAGCGACAGAGACACATACAGTCTTTCATTTGAAAAAGCTCCCGATACCTCAAAAAAGCACAGTGAGAATGTAACTGTCATCGCAACGGATAAATCGGGAAATATCACAAAGGCGACAGCATCTCTGCGTGTGCGCGAGGACACGACTCCTCCGGTGATTTCAGGAGTCAGAAGCATCTACGCCAACATAGGAGACAATATTTCCTACAAAAGCGGCGTATCAGCCTTTGATAATCTTGACGGAAGTGTAAATATCAGAGTTGACGCTTCCGGCGTGAATACGAAGAAATCAGGCGTTTATCAGGTCGTTTACACCGCGACGGATAAAGCCGGAAACACAGCTTCGGTAAAGGCAAGAGTAGTTATCGGTTCGGTCAATCAGGCGTATATCGATTCGCTCGCGGACGATGTTCTCGACACCATAGTCACGAAAAATATGACCGACAGGGAAAAAGCCTACGCCATTTACAAATGGGCCTCGAAGAATATCAAATATTCATCTTCAACAGCTTATCTGATGGGACAGTTCGTGAAAGCGGCATATTACGGCTTCACCTCACATTCCGGCAACTGCTATATCTATTACGCGGTATGCTCCGAGCTGCTCACAAGATGCGGAATCAAGAATATAATGATACAGCGCGACAAACCGGATTCTCCTCACTATTGGAATCTCGTCAGTATCGCGGGAAACTGGTATCATTTTGACGCCTGTCCGCATTATAAGCAGTACCCTCTCGAATCGTTTCTGCTGACAGACAAACAGGTTGCTGATTATACACGCAACTGCGTAGCCGATTATTACAGCTTTGACCATTCTCTGTATCCGGCAACGCCGTAAAGCGGCGCAACCTATCAGATAAAAAAACACAAACCGAAAGGATAGAACCAATATGAACAGAAAGCTTTGCGCTTTATTGATCGCGGCTTCACTGCTGTCCGCAGCATTAACAGCCTGCGGGGAAAGCGCCGATAACGACGAAACCTCCAAAAGCAACGCATCTTTTGAAGATGTGCTTGTCTCTGACGAAAGCGAGTCTTCCGGTAGGCCGGCTCTGACGGACGATCAGGGCTTTATATGCGAGCTTGATACCGGAGTGTGCATTCAGCTCGGAGTAAAAACCGAAGAGGTATTGCAGTCGCTTGGCATCGTAACTAATCAGGTAGAAGCGCCGAGCTGTCTGTATGACGGTACCGACAAGGTTTATGAGATCGACGGAGCGTTCAACGTGACCTCAACAATTATGGAGGACGGATTCGAGCATATCACTCAGATCGCTCTTATCAACGATTCGGTATCGGTCGTTACTCCGGCAGGATACATGATGATAGGTTCCGACAAATCCATACTTGCTGACGCTTACGGCGAACCCGCCGAAAATGCCTTCGGTATGCAGGTTTTCAATCTCAGCGGCGGAAAGCTCAGCGTAATTGTTGAAGAAGACAGAATTACCTCGATCACCTATTATATAAACTGAAATATACTGGAATGGTGAAAAAATGGAAAAGAAAAAAATACTGATGGATCTGAATATCGACGGAGACTGCACGAATCTCGGATCCCTTGCTGTGTTGAATCTTCTCGCCAACAACGGCGAAGCTGAGATTCTCGCCACGACTGCCTGCTATAAATCTCCGATGGCAACGGGATGCATAAAGGCGGTAAACCGTTACTACGGAAACGGTGATGTTCCGGTAGGCATACTCCACCGTCAGGAAGAAACTCATCCGACAGCGTTCCTCATGTATATCAATCAGGTATTCTGCCATGATCATCCTTACGGTGAGGACGTTGAGGATACCGTTACCGTCATGCGCCGCGCCCTCTCCGATCAGGAGGATGACAGCGTTGTGTTTGTGGTTGCGGGATGCTTTGCTTCGGCGGAAGCTCTGATGCGCAGCGAACCCGACGATATCTCTCCGCTTTCCGGAGATGAGCTCTGTCACAGAAAAATCTCGCGCATTGTGGCGATGGCAGGCTCGTTTGACACCTTCGGCGACAAAGTATTTGCCGAAAACAATATTTTTGTTCAGATACCCGCCGCGCAGTATGTGACGACTCACTGGACAAAGGAGCTTGTGCTTTCCGGTTTTGAAATAGGCATCCGTACCCGCACCCTCCGTGAATTCCGCCGTTTCGGTCCCAACGACAATCCGCTTAAATTGATATACAACATACACAACGGCTCGCTCAACAATCTCGGCGATAATCCGAGCTGGGATCATACCGCAGTACTCGAAGGAGTAAGACCGGGACAGTATTTCGATTATCATGAATACGGCAGAATAGTCGTCACAGACAACGGCTTTACCGAGTGGCATCCGGAGCAGGGCGGCAGAATGACATATCTTCTTCCGAAATCCGATCTAAGCGATGTGAGGGACGCAATCAACACGATGATCTTCCCCGAATGGAAACAGTACGAATCCCAGACCTGACACATCTTATATTGACGGCGGCGTTATCCCGAAATGGATGCGCCGCTTTTTTTGCTCACAGTGAAAAAGCCGCCCGCAGCATGTGCGGACAGCTTTTGCATGATATTCAAATAACGGAGCGCGAATGACTTCAGCGCTTAATCCTTCGTTCAATAAACTTGACCGCTTCGACTATTGGGATGATCGCCAGCGCCAGTGCTATTGCCTTACCGAATACCGCCCATGAAATCGTTTCAAATCCGAACACTCCCGCTATGACGGGCACCTTTGTCACAAGGACGGTAAGTACCGCTGAACCGATACCCGCAATCCAGAGGAGCTTGTTCTGATGTCTTATCGAGAATACTGAGTTTCGCAGGGATCGCATATTAAAGCTGTGGAATATCTCAGCCATCGACATGGTTATGAACGCCGCAGTCGATCCTCCAATGAAATATGAAGCCAGTACAAGCCCCGATATCACTACGCCCTGGTAAAGAATGTCGATTCCCATACCCTCGGCAAATATTCCCGCCTTGGATGAACGCGGAGCACGTCTCATGATATTTTTCTCCGCACGCTCGGTTCCGAGAGCGAGAGCCGGGAAACAGTCGGTTATTAGATTTATCCAGAGAAGATGAACCGGCTTGAATATGGTAAAGCCGATAATCGAAGCCGTAAAGATACACAGGACCTCGCTGAGATTGGAGCCCAGCAGGAACTGTATGGTCTTTCGTATGTTGTCGTATATGCGTCTGCCCTCCTCGACGGCTCCAACTATTGTGGCAAAGTTGTCGTCGGAAAGCACCATATCGGCAACGTTTTTAGTCACGTCGGTTCCGGTGATACCCATTCCGATACCTATATCGGCGGATTTTATCGAAGGCGCGTCGTTGACTCCGTCGCCTGTCATCGCGGTAACATATCCCGCGTTTCTCCAGCGGTTGACGATTCGCGTCTTGTGTTCGGGCTGTACGCGGGCGTATACTGATACATCTCTGAAAATCGCCTCATATTCCTCATCGGATAGCTTTCCGAGCTCGGAGCCGGTCAGCGCCAGATTTCCTTCCGTAAATATTCCGAGTTCCTTTGCTATCGCCTTCGCCGTGTCAACGTGGTCTCCGGTTATCATGATAGGTCTGATACCTGCGGAACGGCATTCATCTATCGAAGCCTTTACCTCGGGACGCACAGGGTCGATCATACCAACCAGTCCAAGGAAACAAAGCTCCTTTTCCGCGTTTTCCGGCTCATAATCTATCTCGGAACTGTCGTAGACACGACAGCCTCCCGCAAGCACTCTCAGCGCGTCGTCAGCCATGGCTTTGTTCGCGTCAAGAACAGCCTGTTTCTTTTCCGCAGTGAAAGCGACTGCTTTACCGTTTTCCATAACGGTCGTGCATCTGTTGATAACGACATCGGGCGCGCCCGTGGTGTACTGGATATAACTGTCACCGCATCTGTGCACCGTGGTCATCATCTTTCTGCCGGAATCAAAGGGAATCTCTCCCACCTGCGGCTTTTCCTCAAGCAGCCTGTATTTCGGAAGTCCGATCGCCAGAGCATAGTCAACGACCGCGGTCTGTGTCGGGTCGCCGCTTGAGCGTTCATCTCCTTCTTTAAGCTCCGCGTCAGTACAGAGCGCGAAAGCCGTGGCTATTTCCTTCTCGTCTTCGCCGTAGTGACGGACAACGGTCATCTTGTTCTGCGTGAGGGTACCCGTCTTATCCGAACAAATTATCTGTGCGCAGCCTAACGTCTCAACCGCCGTCATATGACGGATAATGGCGTTTCGCTTCGCCATATTGGTCACGCCAATCGAAAGCACCACCGTTACCACAGCGGCAAGTCCTTCGGGTATCGCCGCCACAGCAAGTGATATCGCAACCATGAACGAATTCATGACGGCGTTGACATTGAATGAGCCCGCTCTTATTACCTGTACTCCGAATACGATAACGCAGATCACCAGAACCAGCTTCGTCAGTATTCCCGACAGCTGTGACATTTTTCGCTGAAGCGGAGTCTCTCCGTCAACAGCCGCGTTGAGAGCGGAAGCTATCTTGCCCATTTCGGTTTTCATACCGATAGCTGTAACAACGGCTTCACCGCGTCCGTACGCAGCAGTGCTTCCGGCGTAGACCATATTCTTGCGGTCTCCGAGAGTGATATCATCTTCGCCTTTTTTGGGAACAAGCACGGATGAAGTCTTGTTTATTGCGTTTGATTCTCCCGTCAGCGCCGCTTCCTCGGTCTTGAGACTGAATGACGTAAGTATTCTCGCGTCGGCGGGAACACTGTCTCCCGCGTCCAGTACAATAACGTCTCCGACGGTTATGTCCTCGCTCGGTACGGTGACGAGCTTACCGTCGCGGTACACCTTTGACATTGAAGCGGACATGCTCTGCAGCGCTTCGATAGCTGCTTCTGCTTTGTTTTCCTGGTATACGCCAAGCACCGCATTGGCTATTACCACCGCCAGTATGATAATAACATCGGCAAAGCTGTCATGCTGTATGACTGCCAGGACACCGCTCACCAGCGCGGCTCCCAGCAGAATCAGTATCATCGGATCAGCCAGCTGCTCAAGAAACCTTATGAACAGAGATTTTCCCTTAGGCTTTTCCAGAACGTTCTTTCCGTTCTGCAGCCGCTTTTCGGCTTCCTGCTGCGTGAGACCCTTCTCATCGGTTTGAAGTTCTTTGAGAACCTCGCCTGTTTCGCGTAAATATTCTTTCATACTTCCTCCTTGTATGAAGCTAACTGATGGTATTATACCATATCTTTCTCTTTTTTGCAACATTATTTGAAATACTATGTCACATTATTATTGAAATAACAGATATGGCTCGAATTATTACCGTAAAAACTATTGACTTTTTTACGCTTTGTTTATATAATGACGGTACCGCATCTATTTTGTTCCATTTTCATAGTACGAGGTTTAATTATGTCAAAGCTTAAAGCAGGTTTCGGCCGTGCGGACATCACCCCTCCCGACGGTCTGTATATTCAGGGATATTACAATGAGCGCAAAGGCTCCGGTGTGCTTGACAGGCTTACGGCGTCATGTATCGCTTTCAGCGACGGAGAAAAGACTGTCGTTGCAATAAGCATGGATCTCATCGGAATCAACCAGGAGCGCGGAGACGCCATGCGCAGAATCATCGCAGAGAGGACCGGACTCCCGTTTGAAGCGGTATTCTATGCCTGTACTCATATCCATACCGGTCCGTGCATATACAACAATCTGTATACATGTGATCCGGAATATAACAGCGTAATGTTCAGAAACGTCGCCGACGCCGCAAAATCCGCGATCGACGATCTTACCGAGGCGTCGGTCTATGCCGCACGCGGAGAGGTGAAGGATATTGCCTTTATTCGCCGTTTTCGCATGAAGGACGGAAGCACGCAGACAAATCCGGGCTTCAACAATCCGAATATTGATTCCCCTATCTCAACTCCCGATGAAATGCTTCAGACGGTGAAGATCGTGCGCAGGGGAAAGGATACGATCTATATTGTAAATTTCCAGGTGCATCCCGACGTGATCGGCGGAACCATGTATTCTTCCGACTATCCCGGCTTTGTGCGCCGCACGATCGAAGGCGGTATGCCCGGTGTTAAATGCGTGTACTTCAACGGCGCTCAGGGCGACACGAACCATATCAATGTCAACGACCGCGAACATTGCACCAAGGGCTATGAGCATTCCCGTCACATGGGTCTGACGATCGCGGGCGAAGCAATGAAGCTCTTTGTGTATGCCGAGCCTGTAGACGGAGATAAGGTAGATTATATCCAGAATGATATCACTGTTCCCTCCAACCGTGCGCCTTCCGACGCGATACCGCTTGCCGAAAAGTATGTTGCCGCGCATGAGGCGGGAAGAACCGAGGAAATTCCCTACTCGGGCATGGAATACACCACGGTAGTCGCGGAGGCTTACCGTATTCTTCGCCTTAAAGACGGTCCCGACAGCTTCACACTTCATCTCAACTCGATACGTTTCGGAAACGTTGCCCTCTCAGGTATTCCCGGAGAACCCTTCACCGACATAGGACGCGGCATCAAAAACGGCTCGCCCTTTGCCTATACGCTGGTATGCTGCTGCTCCAACGGATATCAGGCGTATTATCCCATGCAGTCGGCGTTTGACGAAGGCGGATATGAAGCGCGTTCTTCCTCATTCTGTGCCGGTATAGCGGAAACGCTGATAGACGAATCGGTTAAGGCATTGAAAGAAATATACTGAAAGCCGTTATCCATATCGGTTTTGATACAATAAGTACGAATACACACACTGTTGACGGTTATCGAATGTTTTGTATGTCCGATGACCGTTCTTTTTTATGTATTTCTTGCATTTTGAGTATTTATATGGTATACTGATAGGGCGTACTATACATCAATACATTATCGGAGAAACATCATGCTTTTCAACTCCATTGAATTTCTGTTATTCTTCCCTCTTACGGTACTGATTTATTTTCTGCTTCCGTACCGTGTGAACTGTCTCGGAAAAAGTCTGAGGCCGCGCACATATTTTCTGCTCGCTGCGAGCTGTTACTTCTATATGTCGTTCATTCCGAAGTACATGCTCATTCTGCTCTTTACCACTGTTGTGGATTATACGGGCGCACTGCTTATCGAAAAATTCAGAGACCGGAAAAAGCTGAAGGTCACTGTATTCGTCACAGGACTTACTCTGAATATCGGACTGCTCGTTTTCTTCAAGTATCTCGGCGTGCTCAGCGATACCATCAATTTCTTCGGACGGATGATAAGTCTGAAAACAGTGGTATTCCCCGAAGTGGCTCTTCCGATCGGTATCTCCTTCCACACCTTCCAGTCTATGGGATATTATATCGACACGTTTACCGGACGCGAAAAAGCCGAAAAGAATTTCCTTGATTTCGCTCTCTTCCTTATGTTCTTCCCGCAGCTTGTGGCAGGACCTATCGAGCGTTCATCGAATCTGTTTTCACAGCTGAAAGCGGATCATATTCTGAAAGCTGAGAATATTTCTCTCGGCGGACGGGCGATGCTCTGGGGAATGTTCAAAAAGGTTGTCGTTGCAGACAACCTCGCGCTGTTTGCCGACGCGGTATTCAACCATGTATCCGACTTCGGCGGGTGGTATCTTATCCTCGGAATCCTCTGCTTTACCGTACAGATATACTGTGACTTCTCGGGATACTCCGATATCGCCATTGGCGCGGCAAAGGTCATGGACATCAACCTCATGCAGAATTTCGATAC
>JAZQNC010000208.1:0-10763 GCA_045627165.1 Eubacteriales bacterium | reverse complement strand
GGCGAAGTCCTCAACATTGCGGACGAAATCGCCCGTTGTGTCTATGGTCCATGCCTTTACTCCCTCAACGCCGGACTCGTTGATGTTGCTGAAGGTGCAGCCGTAAGCCGCTACAGGCTTCGGTCTGCCTGCGAGATAGCGCGCAAGGTCCATTACGTGAACGCCGAGGTCGATAAGTGGACCGCCGCCGGAATATCTCTTGTCTCCGAACCATCCACCGGGGCATCCGTTGCGGCGCAGATAGGAAACGTTTGCGAAGTAGATATCACCCGCTTCACCGCTGTTGATGAAGTCCTGAGCCGCTTCGCAGTCGGTACCGTAACGGCGGACGAAGCCTATCTGGAGTATCTTGCCGTTGCGCTTTGCGGCTTCTTCCATCTGCAGAGCCTCTTCGGTATTCATGGCCATGGGCTTTTCGCAGATCACGTTGCAGCCGGCGTTAAGAGCGGCGCAGGTGGCGGCGCAGTGTACTGCGTTCCATGTCGTTACCGAAACCGCGTCAAGCTGTTCCTTTGCCAGCATCTCGTTGAAATCGGTGTAGAGATGGGGAATGTTGTACTTCTCGCCGTATGCCTTGAGCTTGGGCTCGTTTATATCGCAGGCCGCAACCACTTCCACCTCATCGGGCATTGCGAGATAACCGCTCATGTGGCAGTGGCTTATGCCGCCGGTTCCTATGATTCCAACTCTTGTTTTTGCCATAACTTTTTATAACCTCCGTTATGTTTTGTGCGTTGTTGTTTATGTAAAAATCCAAATGTGTTTCAGATAATGCTTTGCGCTTTTACAGTCCCAGCTCGGCAAGCGTCGTTTTCTTTTTGTTCTTTGATGCTATGCCGAAATATCTCGACGTGTCGCCCGCCTCGATGTAGAGCGTCTCTCCGTCGTCCTCGCATTTAACGGGATAGAGCGAATATGCCCTGACCTCGTCGGAGGCAAGATTTTCGTCGATTTCGGAAGAGAAGTTCACTCTCGTGAATTTTCCGGAGAAATACTCGTAGGCGACGTATTCACATTCGCGGCTGAGTCCGGGTATCACGTCGAGGTCGAAGCTGTGAGAAAGCTCGGTGCGGCTGAGATTGTATACTGCGAGAGCGAAAGCGTCGCCGCTGCGGTTCCAGAGCTTGAGCGGAACGTTTTCCTGCGGACAGTTGACGTATACGCAGTCAAGGGTAGGCACTGCCGCGCTGTCGAGACGGCAGATATCACCGTCGCTTCCGCATACGGGAAGAATATTGTCGAGACAGCTGTCGCCCACCGCGTCGCTGATATAAACGGGACCTCCCGATATGGCGCGGAGCACGCCGCTCTGTACAGGAGCCGATTTGCCCGACCACCACATATCGTAGTCGCAGTAATACATCTGCGTGTGCCATGTCGCGCTGTACGCATTCTGCATGATATGCTTTGCGAAGCCGTTTTCGATGTCCGGGAAGAAATCATCGCTGTTGCGCGAGACCGCGGAATAGGGACGCTGGAGCACGTTCTCCATATCCATTCCCATGCAGTCGATGACGATACCGCTGAAGTTCTTCGCTATCGAACGCTCTATCGCTTCGTGGGCGTGTCTTGCGCCGGATGTGGTGGAGAGGGTTCCCGCCATATAGGACTGGGAGGAGCTCTGATTGTCAACCTTGAGGAAGTCTACTCCGCAGGAAGCGAGATAGCTGTGCCATGCGTCCCAGAAAACGAAGGCTCTGTCGGGATCGTCGGAAGGAATAAGCATACCGTTATTTGTCATCATGAGACTGTCGGCGAATTTAGACGCAAGCTCGCTTGTCGGCTCAACTCCGTTCCAGTAGCCGTTGAAGGCGTGCCATACTCCCACCTGTTCGATGCCGTATTCTTCCTTGATGCGCTTTATGCAGCCCTCCAGCCCTTCGGGGAACTTTGCCGCGTCTGCCTCGAAAGCGACCAGCTTTCCGTCCTTTACCGTGGACCAGCCGTCGTCGATTATTATCCAGTGAACGGGTATGTTCTTTTCCTTGAATTCGTCAAGCTTTGAATAGAGCTTATCGGCGCTGACATTCTGATAGAAAGCGTTCCATGAGCACCAGCCGAAGTTTTCAAACATCTCCGGGAAGCTGCGCTCCGCTCTGAGCGGGAACGAAATCGCGCCTTTTCCGCGCGCCGCGGCGTAGTTTTCTTCGATCGCTTTCAGCGGCTCGGTGGACGCCGATACCGTGAGCATGACTCCGTTCAGCTCGGTAAGCCCGTCAACGCCCGTGCGGATGTGAAGTCCTTCGTTGTCGCCCTCGGCGCGGAAACAGTCTCCGCAGAGAGTGACGATACTGTAATGCAGGTTGTCGCGGTGAAGCGTATAGCCCTGTATACCTCCGGGAAGAACGTCGCTTTCCTCGGGGAATCCTCCTATCATCCACCACAGCTTGTCGTGATAGTTGAGCAGCGTCTCGTCGGCGCAGCCGAGATTCACTCTGAGCAGCGCGGCGTCAGACAGAAGCGGTCTGTCGGACCTGAGCGAAAGGCTGAATATCGCGTTTCCGTCGTTAAATTCGGCTGTGATCGTACATTCTATTCCTTCCGCGGCATAGCCGAAACAGACTGAGCTGTTTTTGTCGCATACGACCGGAAGAAGCGAATATTCCTTTTCGGCGGTGCGGAGCTTTATGGGCATTCCGCAGAGAAATTCGTCCGAGATATATTTGATGAGTCTGTTCATGTTATTCCTTTCCCTGAATTCTGGCGTATATTTCAAGTGTATGGATACGATGTAATGTCACCCGTAATTGTAGCAGATAATACCGGCGTTGTCAACATTTATGCATCAATTCGTCAACCGTAATTTATTCTTTCCGCGCGCGCTGAAAGCGTATACCGACGGCGTATGCGGACGGTATGCCGCAGGACCGGAAATTGAAGCAAAACGGCATTTATTCACATATATTGTGTAAAAAACACGGATAACTTCCCCAAATGTTAAAAAAACGGACAATATAATGTTAAAAATTGTACTTAATTTAATGTTGTTTGTTCTTGAATTGTTTCAAATTATGTTGTATAATTACAATGTATTTCCTTATTGCGATGTGTTTCCTGCCGGAAACGTGGTGCTGACTCTTATAACTGTCGAAAGGACCGGTACGGACAAATGAAGAACGCGGCGTCGGTACGTCTTCTTTGCTGTCATTTTTCGTGGCAGTCTTGTTTTTGTTCATCGGAGTGCGCATACCGTGCTTGTTCCGGTCGCTTTGAGGATGATACTGTTTTCTGCTGCATTGGCCGTTGCGCTGACTGAATATGTTTCGGTTTCCGCGTGTGTCTGATGCTTTTTTAATTTAATCCCGGTCATTACGCCGTGTATTTACACTGTACGGCGCTGTGATAAATACAAAATAACTTTCAGAACAATTCGGAGGAATAAGAAATGTTCAAGAAGGCATTATCCCTCATACTTGCGGTCCTCATGATCGCATCTATGGCAGCTGTATTCTCTTCCTGCAGCGAAGAAGCAGCAGCTGCATACGGCTCTGACAAGACAATGGCTCTTGCCGAGTCAGGCGTTGTTAAGACAGTCGCTTCCGAGGTTGCCGCAGGCACACCTATCGAGAACTTCAAGATCGGCTGTATCGAAGTCGGCGACGAGTCCGAGGGTTATACCGAGGCTCACATGACCGGTGTAAGAAAGGCTCTCGAGGCTCTCGGTCTTGACGAAGCAACACAGGTCATCTGGAAGAAAAAGGTTGACGAGAGCGAAAACTGCTACAATGCGGCAAAGGACCTCGTAGCCAGCGGATGCCAGCTCATCATCTCCAACTCCTACGGTCATCAGGACTACATGAAGCAGGCTGCTCAGGAATATCCTGACGTAACGTTCGTTTCCATGACGGGCGATACCGCGGCTTCCAGCGGTCTCGAAAACTTCTGCAACGCTTTCACATCCGTATACGAGTCCCGTTACGTTGCAGGCGTTGTCGCAGGTCTCAAGCTTCAGGAACTCATCAACGACGGTAAGGTAGCCGATGCGAACAAGACAGCTGACGGCAACATCAAGCTCGGTTACGTAGGCGCTTACAACTACGCAGAAGTTGTTTCCGGTTACACCGCATTCTATCTCGGCGTGAAGAGCATCGTTGACAACATAGTTATGGATGTTCAGTACACCAACTCCTGGTTTGACTGGGACGCAGAGTACACAACAGCAAAGGCTCTTATGGACAACGGCTGCATCATCATCGGACAGCACGCCGACTCCACAGGCGCTCCTACCGCTGTTCAGGAGTACTACACTGCCGGCAAGACAGTTTATTCCGTAGGCTACAACGTAGATATGCTCGGCGTAGCTCCCGAAGCAGCTCTTACATCCGCTGCCAACAACTGGGCTTCCTACTATGAGTACGCATTCAAGACCGTTATGTACGGCGGCAAGCTCGCTACCAACTGGACCGGCGGTTACGCTCAGTCCGCAGTTCTCTGCACAGAGCTCGGCGCTTCCTGCGCAGCAGGCACAGCTGAAAAGGTCAACGAGGTTATCGCGGCTCTCCAGAACGGTACTGTAAACGTGTTTGATACCTCCAAGTTCACCGTTGGCGGCAAGAACGTAACATACGCGTTTGCTACCGATACAAACGGCGACTGGACTGCTGACGCAAACAACGTTATTGCAGACGGTTACTACCACGAGTCCTATGTTCAGAGCGCGCCCGCGTTCTCTATCAGAATCGACGGTATCACAGAGCTTAACTAAGTTAAACTCAGCTCGGATTTCGTAGAAATATTTTCTGAGAAACATGAGAAGGGCTGTACAAGTATTCAACATTTGTGCAGCCCTCCCTGTTTTTTGGAGCGTTATCACGTAACGAAGTACGAAAAGTAAAGAAACATTTGATTTTCTTTATTTTTCGTTCCTCATTATTGAATATAATCTGTTATATGTAAATATGACGCATATACAAAGGAGTGTGTGATTTGGCACAGAACGGTGAGGCACGCAAGTGTGCCGTTGCTTTCCGTGGAATATCCAAGACCTTCGGCTCGATAAAGGCCAACCAGAAGGTCAGCATGGAGCTCTATCACGGAGAAATTCTGTCTCTGCTGGGTGAAAACGGCAGCGGAAAAACAACGCTTATGAATATGCTCGCGGGAATATATTTTCCCGACGAGGGCGAGATCCTGGTGGACGGCGAGCCCGTTTCGATTCGTTCTCCTCATGACGCCTTCCGCTGCGGCATCGGAATGATACATCAGCATTTCAAGCTGATCGACGTGTTTACCGCGCTTGAGAATATCGTACTGGGACTGGAAAAGGGCAGGAAGTTCGATCTCCGCGCCGCGAGACACGATGTTGAATCCATTTGCTCAAGATACGGCTTTATTCTCGATCTCGACAAAAAGGTATACAATATGTCGGTCTCCGAAAAGCAGACTCTTGAGATCGTCAAGGTGCTTTACAGAGGCGCGAGCATCCTTATTCTTGACGAGCCTACCGCGGTGCTGACTCCTCAGGAGGCGGAAAAGCTTTTCGACGTTATCCGCAATATGCGTAACGATAACAAGTCCATCGTCATCATAACCCACAAGCTTCAGGAAGTGCTTGAGATTTCCGACCGCGTGGCGATCCTGCGCAAAGGCGTTTATGTGGGCGACGTTAAGACAAGCGAGGCTACCGAGCTTTCGCTTACCGAAATGATGGTCGGCGACAAGGTCTCGCTCGATATAGAACGCACCGAACCCGTAAATCCCATGGAGAGGATCAGAGTAGAGCATCTGACCTGTCTCAACGTTGACGGAAGACCCGCGCTGGACGACGTTTCCTTCACGATAAACGCAGGTGAGATTCTCGGAATCGCGGGAATTTCGGGCTGCGGTCAGAAAGAACTGCTCGAAGCCATCGCCGGACTGAACGCGCCCGCAGAGGGAAGCAGCATAACCTATACGCCCTCGGGAACGGATGAGGTCAGACAGATAATCGGACTTTCTCCCAGAGTGATCCGTGAAATGGGAATTGCACTTTCCTTTGTGCCGGAGGACCGTCTCGGAATGGGACTGGTGGCGTCCATGGGCATGACTGGAAACATGATGCTGAAAAAATATAACGACGGGCATTCCTTCTTTACCGATACCCGCGAGCCCCGCGATCTCGCTGAGAGCATAAAGAACGACCTGGGAGTCATCACTCCCGATATAAGCACTCCCGTTCGTCAGCTTTCGGGCGGCAATGTGCAGAAGGTGCTTGTAGGCCGTGAGATAGCCGCCGCTCCTTCGGTGCTTATGACCGCCTATGCGGTGCGCGGACTTGATATAAATACCTCGTACACTATCTACCGTCTTCTCGGAGAAGAGAAGAAGAAGGGCGTTGCCGTCGTATTCGTCGGCGAGGATCTTGACGTGCTTCTGGCGATTTCCGACCGTATCCTCGTGCTCTGCGGCGGTAAGGTCAGCGGTCTGGTTGACGCACGCACGACAACAAAAGAAGAGATCGGTCTGCTTATGACAAATACGGGAAAGGTGGGTGACAGAAAGTGAATTCCGAAAAGACGAATGCGCAGCATACGCATCATGTTCAGCGCGAGCCGCTTATCCGAATCGCCAAGCGCACAAATCCGGGCGTTCTCCGTTCGGTGCTGGTCAGAGCCGCCGCGGTCGCTCTAGCTTTTCTCACCGTTCTGATTTTCCTCAATCTGGTCTCCGATTTCTCCTTCGGAGAGATCATCGGTCACATGTACCGGGGAGCCTTCAACAATTCGATCACCTTCAATACCTTCCTCAAGGAAGCCTGTATGCTTCTGCTCTTCGCAGTGGCTCTCGCGCCCGCTTTCAAGATGAGCTTCTGGAACATAGGAGCGCAGGGACAGGTGCTCATGGGAGGACTTGCCGCCGCCATAGTTCTGTACTATCTCGGAAACAAGCTCCCCAACGCTGTGATCATACCTCTGATGATCGTCGCAGCCGTGGCAGTCGGACTTATCTGGGCGCTTATTCCGGCGTTTTTCAAGGTGAAATACGAGACCAACGAGACGCTCTTCACGCTTATGATGAACTATGTGGCCATTCAGGTGGTCGCGGCTTTCACTGACAAGTGGAAGGGACAGAAGTCGGCGCTCGGAATCATCGACCGCAAAAACGGCTATGTTCCCGCGCTGTTCGGCAACACCTACGGCTGGGTATACGTTGCCGCCCTTGCCGCCACCATACTGATGTATGTATATCTTACCCGCACAAAGCACGGCTATGAGATATCTGTCGTCGGTGAATCCATAAATACCGCCCGCTATGCCGGCATAGACGACAGGTGGGTCATCCTTCGCACAATAGCGATTTCCGGCGCGATCTGCGGCGTGGCAGGCTTCCTCTACGTTTCCTGCCTGAGCCACACCATCTCCACTACCATAGGCGGAAGCTACGGCTTCACGGCGATAACCGTCGCATGGCTCGCAAAGTTCAATCCGGTATTCATGACGTTGATAGCGATACTGCTTTCCTTCCTCGATGCGGGAGCCGGAGAGCTGGTCAACAAAAACACAAACCTCAACGCGTCAGTTTCGGATATCGTGGTTTCGATATTCCTTTTCTTCATCCTCGGATGTGAGTTCTTCATCCGTTACCGTCTTGTATTCAGAGAAAAGCCGAAGCAGGATGCAAAGGCTGAGAAGGAGGGCTGAAGAGTATGAATTCGATTATTTCATGGATCTGCAGTGCCATTGTCTACGGCACGGTAATCATGTTCGGCGCTCTCGGTGAGATTCTCACCGAAAAGAGCGGACATCTTAACCTCGGAGTTCCGGGCGAGATGTTCCTCGGCGGTTTCTCGGCGTTTGCCGCCGCCTTCATAATAGAAAACAATGTGGAAAATCCCTCCGCGTTTCTCCTGCTGATCGTACCGCTTATAGCGGGATTCGCGGCGGCATTTCTCGGCGGCGCCCTTTACAGTCTGCTTACCGACATTCTGAGAGCCAACCAGAACGTTACCGGTCTCGCGCTTACCTCCTTCGGCGTAGGTATAGGCACCTTCGGCGGCGTGTACATCTGCAAGGTTGCCGGTACCGGAACATATTCCACCGTTTCAAAAGCAAGCGCGGTATTTTCCGCGAATATAAATCAGATCGCCGATATGGGAATCGTCGGAAAGCTTCTGTTCTCCTACGGCTTCCTTACCTATGTGGCAATAATCCTTGCGATACTCATGCAGTATTTCCTCAACAGGACCAGAGCGGGGCTCAATCTCCGCGCCATCGGCGAAAACCCCGGTACGGCTGACGCGGCGGGAATCAACGTAATGCGCTACAAGTTCCTCTCCACCGCGATAGGCGGCGGTATCTGCGGTCTCGGAGGCATATACTATATTCTGGTATATGCCCTCGGCGGCTGGAATACCCAGAACAATATCGGAGGTCTCGGATGGCTGGCCGTCGCCCTCGTAATCTTCGCTACCTGGAAACCGGTGCATACCATCTGGGGAAGCTACCTCTTCGCGTTCCTTTTCTGGCTCTATGCGTATTTCCCCACGCTCACCGGAATAAAGGTCTCCAACTCCGTGACCGATATGCTCAAAGCCATTCCCTATCTTGTCACGATAATCGTACTTGTTACGGTAAGCCTGCGCAAGAAGCGCGAGAATCAGCCCCCCGCGTCTCTCGGACGTTCCTATTTCCGCGAGGACAGATAACAGCATATATCCGGATCCTGCCGCCCGTATCGGACGGCGGGATTTTTTTGTTGTTTGATTCATAAATTCATAAAATAAGATTGACTTGACTGGACACAGCATTTATAATATACTGTAAGTCGTTTTATCAAAATAATAATTCTGCATCGGGTGTTTATATGAAAAAATTATTTGCTTTTCTGCTGGTTATCTGCGCGATGGTTCTTGCCTCCTGCGGCGGGAACGGTACAGTCGAAAATGAAGAGACCTCTCCCGAAACCGAAGCCGTGAAGCCGAAGCTTGTGCTTGCCGAAAACGGTGAGACGAAATATACCGTGGTGCGTCCCGAAGAAGCCAAGGACTGGGAGACAGCCGCCGCCGTCAGTTTCCGCAAATACTTCAAGGAGCTGACCGGAATCGACATCAATATTACCACCGACTGGGAAAAGAAGGATTTTGACGTATCGCAGCGCAATCCCTATGAGATAATTATCGGTCAGACGAACCGAGAGGGAAGCGAATATTCCCTCGATACTTCCGATATGGGAAAACGCGATTTCGTTGTCATGACGGCGGATAACCGCATAGTCATCCGCGCTCTCTCCGAAAAGGGCATGAATGCCGCACTGGAATATTTCTTCTCGGAATACTGCGGCACAGATATAAACAAAAAAATCAATGCAGTGTCCTCGCTGACGCTCGACGCGGAAATAAATCACAGGGAGGTAGTGGAGTTGAAGAACTTTGATATCGAAGACAAAACGGATCTTGTGGGTATCTGCTACAGCGCATGGTTCAATCCGATCGTGCGCGATCCCGACGAAGAGCAGTACAATATAACAAAAATCCTTGCCGGCGAGCAGGAATGGGGAGGGCTTTACGCCTTCCATTACTGGGGTACTCCCGAAATCGGATATTACCGTTCCGACGATAAGGAAGTTATCCGCAGACACATGACTCAGCTTGCCGATGCCGGTATCGACTATATCATTATCGACAATACCAACGCCAATCTCGGCTGGAAGAACGCCGCCTCCGGAAATTCGACCTACTGGGACGAAATGGTGGATCAGCCGGCTGCCGCCATTCTCGATACCATCGTTGAAATGCGTGCCGAGGGTCTTACCACTCCCTACGTCGTTATGTGGTGTTCGACAGCCAATGACTGGGATGTGGTTGACGCCATATACGACAAATATTTCCTTGACGAAAAATATGAGGAATGTTGGGTATACTGGTCGGGTCTGCCATTCTTCCTTACCACCGGAACTCCCGACACCGACAATCCCAGAGTTACCTGGCGTATGCAGTGGGGACTCCGTGCCAGCGGAAACGTTGAAGAGTGGTCTTTCCTTCAGCCGAACAACACGCCCAACTACGGCTCCGACGGAGAGGTCGAACAGATGTGCGTCTGCGTGGCAATGCAGCAGACTTACATGTCGCTGACCTCCACCGCGACGGGACGCGAGGGCGGCAGGACCTTCTGGAAGCAGTGGCAGAACGCCTTCAAATATCATCCGAAGTGCATCACAGTTACATGGTGGAACGAGTGGATAGCACAGCGCTTTGAAGATAATATGTTCGTTGACAACTACAATGAGGAATACAGCCGCGACATAGAGCCCATGGAGGGCGGCCACGGCTCAGAGTATTACGACTGGCTCTGCGAATATGTCCGCGCATACAAGGCTCACGGGGAATGTCCGGAGCTTCACGAATAAATCCGGTTGTCAGGGCTGATTTGCCGGAAAATACGGCCTGAGCGGCTATGGGGGTTATGATATGATCGATCTGCACGCGCATATTATTCCGGGTCTTGACGACGGCTCAAACAGCGAATATATGACTCTGCGGATGCTGAGCATAGCCGCCGCAGAGGGAACGACCGCCATTGTTGCCGCTCCGCACTGCAACTGCAATGAGTTCGACGGAAATATAATGAATGTCGCGCTGCTGAGAAAATTCCGCGAGGTTCAGCGTATCGCCGAGGATGTGGAACCGCGGATAAAGGTATATCTGGGAATGGAGCTGCTTTACAGCGACGATCTTCCGGAAGCTCTGAAAAGCGGAAAGTATGTTACCGTAAATAACGGCGGGTACGCGCTTACCGAGTTCAAATTCGACGTGAGTTCGGAAACGCTGCAGCTTGCGGCTCAGAAAA
>JAZQNC010000207.1:0-2997 GCA_045627165.1 Eubacteriales bacterium | reverse complement strand
CTGTATCTGTTCGCGTATCTTCTCAAGCTCGCACTTCATCTCCACCACAAGAGAAGTTATTTCCACGTCATTGGCCTTTGAACCGATGGTATTGACCTCGCGGTTCATCTCCTGAAGCAGAAAATCAAGCTTGCGGCCCACAGGCTCGCTGAGCTCCATCGTACTGTCGAAGGTCTTGAAGTGACTTCCGAGCCGTACAAGCTCCTCGTCTATCGCGGTCTTGTCGGCAAATATCGCACATTCGGTGATGATGCGCTGATCATCGGGAGAAACATTTATATCATGCTCGGCAAGCACCTGCGCCAGTCTTGTTTCGAGGCGGGAACGGTAAACCTCCACCGCGCGTCCCTGAAGCTCGGATACTCTGCCGGCGAGCTCTGCGAGATGACACTTTTTGCCGATAAGATCCTTTTTGAGATTTTCTCCCTCTGTTTCCCTCGCGGTACAGAAAGCATCAAGCGCGGCTTTAAGTGTTGGAAGAAGCTCCTGCCAGTCACGCTCCATGTCCTCTTCGGGCTTGATAACGGTGAAGATATCCCGGTTTTCCGCCACGTTCATAACGCTGATATCATCCGGAAGCCCGAACTGATCTCTCAGCTCGTAAAGCGCCTTTATGTAGCTCTCGGCATAGGCTCTGTCAAGACGTACTACCGTGTCGCTGCTCTCTATGAGACTGATGGAGACGAAACATTCGACCTTGCCGCGTGAAATGCCGTTCTGCTGCAGATAGGTCTTGATCCTGTCCTCGAGAAAACCGTAGGAACGTGAAACCTTTACCGTACAGTCGAAAAATCTTGAATTGACCGATTTGATCTCGACCGATGTATTTTTTCCGTATTCGGCGGATACTGCCCTGCCGAATGCAGTCATGCTTCTTATCATAAAAGTAAACTCCGTGATTACCATATAATATAACCAAAATATTATAACATACCGTTTATGAAAGTGTCAAGCGTATCAATTTGATTTAATAATATATTTAACGTGAGTTTACATATTGTCTTGACAGCCGATTTCATCAGTGATATAATTTCGGCATCAGATAAAAAAATTACGGAGGAATATCGTATATGGATAAGGTATCGCTTGTGCGCGTCAACGGACGGCTTATGATCGACATAGACGGAAGGGTCTACGACCCGCTGTCCTTCAAGTCCTTCCGGCCCACGCAGCGCAATATATCGGATTTTTACAGGGCGGGAGTAAGGCTTTTCAGCATATTGTCCAGCGGTATGATATGTATGCTCGGAGTAGAGTATTCGCTTTACGGTGAGAGCTGGATAGGTGATCATGAGTATGATTTTGACGTTATCGACCGTCAGATAGACCTTTTTATCGAAAATGCTCCCGACGGATATTTCGCGCTAATGCTTCAGCTCGATACGCGCCCGTGGTATCTTGAAAAGCATCCGGAGCTGGCATATACTTTTACCCATCTGTCCCAGACGATAGCGGATGAGACGTGGCGCTGCGACGCGGCAGATTATCTTCAGGCGGTGCTTCGTCATGTTGAGGATAAGTACGGTGACCGAATATACGGATATTTTCTGATGTGCGGCTTTACGACCGAGTGGTTCAGCGAGTATGATAAGGAGGAGTCGTCGCCTTCAAAAGAGGCGGCCTACCGAAGCTTCTGTGCCGACGGTAAAGCGGAATATCCGTCGAAGGAAATGCTTGAGACTCCCAAAGAATCTGCTTTTATTCCCGAGGAATACAGAGCTAAGGTGTCGGAGTTCAGACGCTTCAATGCCGAGCTGATAGCCGATTCGCTGCTGTGGTTCGCTGCAAAGGCGCAGGATATACTTCATCACAGAAAGCTTATCGGAGCGTATTTCGGATATCTCTTCGAGCTGGATAACGCGCGTCTCTTTGAAGCCGGACATCTCGCTTATGAGAGGGTATACAGCTCGCCCGATATAGATATGATCTCCTCACCGACGTCATACGCCTACCGTGCGATAGATTCTTCCAGCGCGTATATGGTGACATACGACACTCTTAACCGTCATGACAAGCTGTACTACCTTGAATATGACAATATCACCCACCTCGCGCCCTCTCATATTGAAGGAAAGGCGATACCCGGACATAACAACAAGTTGAAAAATCAGACAGAGACGCTCAATATCATGCAGCGCGACTTCATGCTCTGCGTCTCCAAGGGCTCCGCGCTCTGGTGGTTCGATATGTTCGAGGGATGGTTCTATTCGGATGAGATGATGGAAACGATATGGCGGATGATATGTATATCATCAAAGCTGAGCGAATATCCGATGAACTCAAACGCGGAGATCCTCGTAATCGCTTCCGGCGAGACCTTGTACCCGGTAAACAAGAATGCCGGAATAAATACGGTATATCTCGGACGGGCGCGAAACGGTCTGGCACGAATGGGCGCGCCGTACGATGTGTATTCATTCTGTGATGCGGAAAGTCTTGACCTCGGTAAGTATAAGCTCGTGATATTCCTCGATCCCTTCACGCTTACCGAAAATCAGAGAAGCTTCATGAAAAAGGCGGCTTCCGGCGGCAGGACCGTGCTGTATTACTATGCTCCCGACTATATACCCGGCGGTATAAACGGCATGAATGCAATCACCGGAATCGACATATCGGAAATGTCGGAGAATGAAACCGAAGTGGATACGGGACACGGCACTCTTTCCTACAGCTTTCTTCCCTCTCCGAGATTCTGCATTACAGACAGCGGAGCATCAGCGCTCGGAGTATATAAAATAAGCGGGAAGACCGCAGTCGGCATTAAATACTTTGACGACCATAAAGCGGTGTATTCCGCGGTAGGCGCGCTGGACGGCGGCACGCTGCGCAATATAGCCGAAATTTCCGGAGTACATATATACAATCGTGACAGTATGCCCGTTTATATAAACGAAAGCGTAACAGGCATATATGCCCTTGATGAAACGGAGCTGTATCTGCCTGACGGAGAATACACCGAAATGTTCAGCGGCGGTACATACAGAGCAGAAAACGGGG
>JAZQNC010000206.1:0-2436 GCA_045627165.1 Eubacteriales bacterium | reverse complement strand
CTTTGAAATCGGCGGTGATGAGAGCGGCGCAATGGTTTTTCTCGTTGTTCGCGCACTCGAATTTTTCGCAGCGTGGAAAATCGCATTTACTTATGTACTTCATGCTGTTATTCTCCCTCCGGAACGATCAGTTTCACTTTTTTCGTGGATCTGCAGTACGCGCAATGCTCGCAGCGCATCGGTTTAATAAGTCCCTGTTTGATTGCCTGATATCTCGGCGCGTATTCTTCTACCTCTATGAGCTTGTAATCGAGATATGCCTGTGGGAGCTGGAGAAGTAGCACGTCCGGTGTGTCCTCTTTTGTCGCCGCGTCAAGAATAAACGGAAGAGTCTTACCGGTGTTCTGTCGGTGAATCTCCTGATAAACTGCGCCCTGAATGTCATATTCCCAATATTCATACCAAGGAAGATACCCTTCGTCCTGCGCCCATTTGTCCGCGAAATCCGCCATGAGCTTCAAATCGACAATGGCTTTCTTAGTCAGCGAGTCAATCTTCGTCTTGAACGGAACGCCACAGATCTCGCCTGTCTCGATGACTTGATGTTCGCCTTTCAGATACTTCATCATCTGCGGCTGACGTTCGATCGCCTTTATAGAAAGATTAGCCTTTTCGAAATCGGAACGAAGCGTACCGTTGCGCGTATATATCTCGTCCTTGTGCTCGGAAACAAAAGTATCAAACGCTTTTTTTCCGTCGAAATACGCATCCATGTATCCTCCGACAAGCAGCGCAGTTGATTTCTGACGAACATATTTCCCCTTGATTTCCGCGAGAGCTGCGGCCTCGCATTTTTTGAACGCCTTGTACTGCGATACGGACATATATTCCATATTCGCCTTGCGGGAATAATAATTCTTATCGGTAATTTTCATTCAGTTTCCGCTCCTTTCTGCGCTCCTGCCGCCGATCTCGCGCACTTTGCACAGAGCTTTTTCCCTGTATTATTCAACGTATACGCGGCGAGCTGCTCTATGGTCATGCTCCAAGCGGGTTGAATATACTCTCCGCAGACTTCGCACGCGATTTTCGCTGCATCCGGCTTTATAATACGGTCGATCCTAACGGTGTCCTCAAGGCTACCGAAGCACTTGTCTTTCTTGACCTTCATCACGATCTTCGTTCCGATCCAGTGTTCCGGAATGCCGGTGCCGGTCTCCTGCTCCAGTTTCTTGCAGTTCGTCCGGTTGAGTATCAGCGGAAGAAGCCCAGTTTCCGCAAAATCGAATACCGGCTTATGGTCTTCGCGGCCGTTCTCACCGATGATCTTTACGTCACGGCGTACCCCTTTTACCGTCGCTGTGATTTCCTTAACGCCTAAGTCCTCGAAGCACCATACGCCCATGTACTCAGGGTTAAACATACGCTTCCAATGCGTTTCCTTTGTTTTTGCCATATTGACAAATCTCCTTTTCTGATATAGAATACGGAGTGAAGTATTGTCCGAATATTTTACTCACGAGCTGTTTTGGATTGCCGTCCACGACAGCTCATTTTTTATGTCCGAACGCCGATTCGTTATTTCCCTCCTCGCTGCTTAAAGCGATATTTCCGCTCGACCATCTTCACGTGGGCGTGTGTCGGAGCGTTGATCGCCTGATTATCGGCGTTTCTCGCGTCACGCTCGGCGGCGTTGACCTCCGCCCACGCCTTGTAGTCTCCGCATTCTGCATGGCATCCGATGTACCTGCGCCCGCAGTGATAACATGGATTTATCATCAGATCACCCCCGCCGCGACTGTGAATTCAACCGCGATAATCACGACAATCATGACCAATCCTCCAATTTTACGCCGAGCTGCTGACGCTTCGGTTCAGTTAAGAACGACTCGAAAAACTCGTCGAATTCTGCGACAGGAACAAGCGTCCTATTGCCGAATTTGCGAAGCTTCGGACATCCATCAAGCTGGAACAGCGTATAAAGGCTTGTGCGGCCTATGCCGTATCGGCTGCAAGCCTCTGAGATCGTCATATAGAGCTTATCTATCATTCCGTCCTTACCTCCTTCGGTTCGACCTGATACGGGATGTAGATTTCCTTCCGCTCCCGGCAGGTCTTCTTCTTGATGCACTTGTCCGTCTCGCAGACCTTGCGGTGAATGCAGTTAACGCATTGTTCGGGAATACTCATTAGCGTCCACCTCACAGCATTTGGATGATCGCGCCGACCACGGCGATGATCGCCGTGACCTCGGCTTCAAGAATCAAAAGCAAAACGTCTTTTTTCATTCCTCGTCACCTCCGTATTCTTCATCTTCTTCGAGCATGGCGATGAGATCGGCATAGTCGGGATTGTTTCTTATCGCCTCGCCGCGCTTCTTAAGTGAGCGCAGGACGTAGAGCTTCTGCTTCGCCGCGTAACGGATACGCGCTTCCTTTCTCGCAAGCGCGACGTCGGGATCGTTTTTGAGCCTCTGCAGCTCTTTTACCTCTGCCT
>JAZQNC010000205.1:0-3902 GCA_045627165.1 Eubacteriales bacterium | reverse complement strand
GTCGTAAAGAATATCGAAACCGGAAAAGAGTATATGCTCACCTCTCTTGAAGGCTGGGAGCATATATACTGCGAGAAGCACAGATACGATTATTCGTTCACCTTTGAAAACGACGACCTTCAGCTCAGACTCACCGCGCTCACTCCTGAGAATGAAAGCTCGGTGGAATGGGAGATAGAAGTCTGCATCAGAAATTCCGCTCTTACGGCGGTACGTCTTGACGCTCCCTCGCTCAAAGCCGACAGCCGCGACGACATGATGTCCTTTATCGCTCTCGGTCCCGGACGCGCTCTGCCGCTGGGCAGGAATGTTGAGCTTAACATCTCCAGTCCCTGTCCTTCCATTGCGATATGTATGCAGTATATGGCATTCTGGAGCAAAAATCTCGGACGCGGTATTTATTACGGTATTCACGACCCTGCGGAAAGTCACAAGACCATGTCGCTGCGTGAGCATTCCGGAGAATGTTCGCTTCACGCGCTGATTCCCTGCCGCGGGATCGGTGAAGCCGCCAACAGTTTCAGAATGGACGGCTCGGTAAAGTGGCAGCTGTTTGACGGCGACTGGTACGACGCAACCGTTATCTACCGCGACTGGGTATACAGATACGCAAACTGGTTCACCGGCATTCCCAACGAAAAGCGCGGAGATGTTCCCGACTGGATGAGAAAGCTTCCTCTGTGGTTCAACTGCAGCTACAGCGAAGGCAACGGCTGGGTAGACAAACTGTTTGAAGCGGTTGACGATATAGGAGTGGACGCAGGCGTTCACATGTATCAGTGGCACGAGATACCATTCGACACCAATTATCCGCACTACAATCCCGCAAAACCGGGATTTGTCAGCAAGCTCCCCATACTCCAGGCCAAGGGGATCAAGGTCATGCCCTATATCAACGGCAGACTCTGGGATACTCATGACCGCGGAGATTACGATTATCAGTTCAGCTCGATTGCGAAGCCATACGCGGCAAAGGGAGACGACGGCGAGGTCATCACCGAGCATTACGAGTCCCGCAACAGCAGAGGGGAAAGAGTCGAGCTCGGCGTTATGTGTCCTTCCACCGCGCTGTGGCAGGAAAAACAGAGCGAGATCAACGACTGGATACTGAATACTCTCGGCGCGGACGCTGTGTATGTTGACCAGATCGCCGCCGCTCCTCCGGTAAACTGCCTTGACCCCACTCATCCGCACCGTCCCGGCGGCGGTTCATGGTGGTATGAGCATTATTACAATCTCATTGACCACCTCAGACTGAAAGCTCCCGCAGACAAGGGCTTTACTACCGAGTCCAACGCCGAACCAATGGTCGGTCACATCGGCGGTATGCTGGTGTGGAACTGGAGCGGAGACTGCAACGTACCCGCATTCCCCGTGATCTACGCGGGATACGAAACAATGTTCGGACGCAACTACGGAGCTTTCCCGCGGGATGATACCGTAAGCTTCAGAGTAATGACGGCTCAGGCTCTTTGCTTCGGCGAGGCTATCGGCTGGCTCTCTCCCGAAAATTATCTGGGCAATCCTTACCGTTCTCTTTTCCGTGACTGCGTGAGAACACGCGCTAAGTACGGAGAGTATTTCTACATGGGTACCTGTATGCGTCCTCCGAAGGCCGAAGGAAACATACCCACGCTGAGATGCGGATTTCTTTCCTCGCCGGCTGTGCTTACCGGAATGTGGAAGAAAAACGATGACGGAAAACGAATCATCGTACTCGTAAATATTGCCGACAAGGAAGTAAGCTTCCGTGTAAAGGCTGACGATACGGAAGACTTCGACTGCACGCTCGGCGCGCTCGAAGTAAAGGTGATCGAGCTTTAACGGCAGACAACAGACAAACATAAAGAAATCAGGGAATGAATCCGGTCAAGGTTTCATCCCCTGATATTTTTCTTTCTTTTTCTTTCAGCCGTTCAGCTTATTCGGCTTCGTCGAAGCACGCGATAACCTTCTGGTAGTATCTTGTCTGAGACTTGACGTTCTTTTCGTAGGAGGAAACGTACTTGTTGGAATCCTTGAGCATTCCGCCGAGCTGCCATGTCCAGCCGTTCCATCCGCAATAGAGATATCCGAAGTCCATGACACGTCCGTCAAGAACAAGGTCCATCATCTCCGCTGATTCCTCGTCACGGGCGATTTTCGTCTGGAGAGCTATTGAAACGTAAGCGGGGTTTACATAGTTGTGAGAGTACGCGGACATTGCCTCGATAGCCGCTCCCGCAAGCTCCGTGTTTACACAGGTGATCGGAACGGTAATGCAGTTGCATCCCGCGTCGCAGAGCGTGTAATAGCCTTCCTGCTGTTCGTCATACTTGGGAAGAGGAAGCACGCCGAAGGTACCCTCGTAGTCGCGCGCGTAGGAATAATAATGACAGAGCTGCGCGGAACCGAATACGACGTTTCCGCTGAGCATATCGTCTATGGCATTACCTTCCTTGAAGAAATGGCTGCCTTCCTGATTGTTGAGGCTGTAGAACTTCTCTGCTATGCCTACTGTACGCTCGCTGCCGAGAAGGTGCTCAACTTCATAGGTTTCCTGGTCAACATTGAGGAAACGCGCGCCTGCACCGTAAAGGAAAGCCGCGGCCTTGCATCCGTCAAGGTTTGTACCGAAGGTAAAACCGAAGAGGTCGTCATCGTCAGCCTTGCCGTTTCCGTTAAGGTCGGAATAAATTCCCGTTGTTACCTCGGCAAGCTTGTCTATTGTCCACCGGCCGCTGCGTGCCACCTCGTAGAGATCCTCTATACCGTAGTCATTGCACTTGTCCTTTTCGAAGAACATGGACCATGTCTGTCCGACATAAGTAAGGCACATATCAGAAACGGTAAGGAAAAGCTTGCCGCCGAGAGCAGCGGATTCGGTTATCTCCTGCGGATACCAGCTGCGCTCAAAATCTATATAGGGAACATCGTTGAGGTTGGTGTAGTAGCCGTTAAGAACGTCGCTGGATGTGGTAGCGAGCTGATTGACTATGATCTCGTAGCCGTCTTCCTGAGCGTTGACCATGTTCTTTACCGTGGACGAGCAGTTTTCGTAGGTGGTCATGAGAGGCTCGGTGATATTGCACTCAAGTCTTTCCTCAACATAGAGACCGCGCTCATAGATAGCATCGAGAACAACGTCGCCCGTAGCGGCTTCGACCCACATATCCATGTTGTTGGTCACATGGTATGCCTGACCCGCCATGCGAAGATCGGCTCCGTCAAATGTCAGACCCTCCGGAATACGGTCATGCTCGATACCGTCGTCGGTCTCTTCGGCTTCGGTCTGTATCGCTGCCGTATCGGGATTCACATCGTCATTTCCGACGTCCGCGCTTTCGGCGCAGGACGCGAGAACCATACCCGCCATAATGAGAGCAAGTATTCCGGAAATAACGCGCAAACGCTTATCTGTGTTTTCCATAAAATAAATCCTCCGTATATTTTGTGACAGTAATTATACAGCATTTATCCGGTATTGTCAATAGTTTTTACAATTACGTACACTCCGCATTCAATAAAAAAAGCGCGCAGACACAACGCGCGCTCTTTAATGATAATTTGCCGTGCTTTAACCTATGACTCTCCAGAGCAGACATACAGAGTCCGAAATATTAACGATTCCGTTGCCGTCAAAATCGCATTCACGGAAGGAATCGATCGGATACTCATCGGGGTAGAACTGATTCCAGAGTAGATATACTGCGTCTGACGAATTTGCGATACCGTCTCCGTTTACGTCTCCGTCAGAGAGCTTCACGGTGGTTATCGTTCCGTAAGCGTTGTTAAAATCACAGATAATACCTATCTCTCTGTCATACCTTCCGCTGCATGAAATGCCGAAGCTTCCGAACTCCGAGCCGACGTCCACCGTAAAGGGAATGCGGACCACGCTTCCCGAAATCTCCGTCATCTCA
>JAZQNC010000204.1:0-5053 GCA_045627165.1 Eubacteriales bacterium | reverse complement strand
ATTTCTCTGTCGCAGAGGCGAAGCTCGTCTATTGCCGCTCTCGTGGGAGAAACACACGAGGCTATTTCGCGGATACCCCCAAGCAGCATGGCCTTGTAGTCGCTGTCATGCGGATATCGTCCCGGCTCAGGTTCCATGTTGTATATAACGTCACATCCGACCCTGTCCATCCACTCGCGCAGGGGAAAGGCGGCGTTGTCGGGCGGAAAATGTGTTGTGAGATTTTCGCCGTGAACACCGTGAATATGAGTATGCACGGTATAATGCATAAAGTCCTGAGAGGGCAGAAAATTCCTGTCTCCGTCGTAGAGACGGCATACATTGTTCCACATATGACCGAAATCCCAGCAGATTCTCACATTGTCGCGGTTTACCGCCCTTATCATGTCGAGAATGAGCCATGAGGCTTCGCCTTCGGTACCGTCAGGCATCAGTCTGTTGTTTTCGAGGGCAAATACGATTTTCGTGCGGTAGTTGCGGGCATAATCCGAAAGTGCGCGGAGCGCGGCCACGGTGTCGCGGCTGTGACTCAGAGGGTGGACTGTAATCATAAGCCGGTCAACTATACCGTCGCGCAGTACCAGCGAAAGCGGAGAAAAAACCGAGCTCTGTGCGCTCTCGACATTTTTGATCGAGCCGTGAACGGTGACGTTGAAGCCGCGCTTTATGAGCATGATGAATATATCAAGCACATCGCCGGCGTCCATATCCTCGGTTATCGTGCGAAGCTCGATCGAACCGACTCCGGCGCGCTTCAGGCTGTCGAGCATACTGTCCCTTCCGCCGAACGAACTCAGAAACTTTTTTGAGAATTCATCCGAAGCGCCGGGCATAAGCCAGCGCGGATTAAGTGAAATTCCAATCATCTATCTGTATTTCCTTGAAGTATTTTTGTGAAAGTCCGTGTAACGGACCGGATATGACCGATGATCCCTTATTCCTCGCCGTAATAGTAATCCAGCACCTCGGATGCGGCCTTTGCCCAGACCATGAGATTTGTCGGGTCATCGTTCATTGTGCTGATGTCCTTGAGGGTGATATCGCAGGGGCATCCGTATTTGAGGCAGATCTTTACAGTATCCTCTATTTCCTTTTTGACAACTTCCGGATCGGTCTTTACCGCAACGTTTGCGGGATTGGGTTTGCGGGACAGAACGTATTTTCCTCTTGTGGCGTCAGCCATTTTTTCAAGATCCGCCCAGGGCGTGGCTCCGATCTTTCGGAGATTCTTATATCTTTCGACCTGTTCGATTCTGTCATGGAGAGGCTCGCAGCAGCCGTAATAGGTGTATCCGCACTTTTCGGCAAGGGGTATGCTGTACTGCATGTCGAACTCGTAATGCGCTTCGGGAGAAATCGAGGAGAACATCTGTGCCATCGTGCGGAACCATACGGGATAGCGGGTGTCGCAGTTATCCGGAGGGGTAACGTCATATGGCGTGCAGTGGAGTGAAATCCCGTAGGTGTCATACAGACCGAGGGATGACATCTGCTCCATCTCGCTCCTCATGGCTTCGGTGTAAAGCGAGATTATGCGGTGAAGGTATTCGGGACGCTCATAAACGTCACAGAGAATAGGCTCAACTCCGCGGAGACGCGCGATCTGATCCCAGGGAGCATAATATATGGTATGACCTCTGAGCACCACGGGAAGACTGTCGCCGAGTATCTCCTGAACATGAGCCACATTGCGGACGTCATTTTCGGGATGAGCTGTGATAACGGGATTGTGGAAAGCGTCGAGAGAGTGCTCGTCCTCCAGCACATCTTCATATTCATGTGAAGCGATGTAGGTGTTGCCCTGTCCGAGAGCATGGTCGTGAGCCTGCATTCCGTTTCCAGTGGAGGAATAGGATTTGTACACTACCCAGCATGGCTCGATGTAGTTGTCGCAGCGGAAATACTTCTCGCGGAGCAGAGCACAGCGCAGACCGTATTCCATTCCTCTGAGCTCATTATTCTCGCATACGCAGTCCAGCTCATGCTCGTAGTTCATCTGCGTCCACTGTATTTCCTCCATGATAAGCGGAGGGCGGACGATTTTCAGGTCATTGCTGTCACGAAAACGACGGCGCATCTTCACGTGACGGTCTGAAACCGCGATTTCCATATATCTTCGCGCAAGATCGCGAACCACTTCGGTATCTGTCTGAATACTCATACTTATTCCTTTCATTCCGCTGTGAATTACATATATGGGTATTATACAGCAGTTTAATTTCTTTTTCAAGGTTTTTGCACAGATAACGTGAATTTTTTTATCGTAAATACTTTACCGTGTATTGAAAAAGCCGTTGTTTTTTGCTTTTAAGACGGGTTCATTCGGTACTATGCGCGCGGATATGTTTTTACCTGACAGGACAGACAGATTTATCCATGGATTTTTCGCCCGGTAAACATCTCCGATGCCGGCGGCACGAAATGTCCGAACGGATCAAGCCTGACGGCAAAGTATAAAAGTTTACAATGTCGGCATTAAAGGCAATAAAAAGTTTGTTGTATTTTTCAATGAGATGTGGTATAATATCTACTGACTAATTGTGTATTTTAATAATAGGTTAAATTGCATTCAAAAATAACAGATATACAAACACAAAACGGAGGTCGGCATTTTTTATGAACGAACAGAACACAGCTCAGAACGTACAGGACGAAGAGGTCATGACCGAGGCGTATGACATAACCGAAAAGTTTATGACCGAGGTCGAAAAGGTTGTCATCGGTAAACATCACGAGGTCGTAATGCTCGTGACTTCGCTTCTTGCCGGCGGACATGTACTTATTGAGGACGTCCCCGGAGTCGGTAAGACCACACTTGCCGCGACTCTTGCAAAGGCGGCCGGACTTTCCTTCAAGCGCGCCCAGTTCACTCCTGACGTAATGGCGTCCGATATTACCGGTTTCAATATCTACAACCGTCAGACCGAGAGCTTCGATTTCAAGGAAGGTCTCGTAATGTGTAATATACTTCTGGCTGATGAGATAAACCGCGCTTCACCTAAGACCCAGTCAGCTCTTCTTGAGTCCATGGAAGAAAACCGCGTAACCGTTGACGGTGTGTCCTATGACGTTCCCGATCCGTTCATGGTTATCGCAACCCAGAACCCTACAGGCTATGTCGGAACATATCCCCTTCCCGAGGCGCAGCTTGACCGTTTCGCCGTAAAGCTTTCGATGGGTTATCCCACTCTCAACGAGGAAGTGGAGATCATCACGAACCGTAAGACTGTCAATCCTCTTGACCGGGTACAGCCCGCTCTCGACGTTGCGAAGATCAGAGAGCTCCGCGATATCGCGGCAAATATCCGTGTTGACGACGAAATCTACAAGTATATCGTACTGCTGGTTTCTGCAACACGTTCAAATGAGAATCTCGCTCTGGGCGCTTCTCCCCGTGCGTCTCTCATGCTTATGAGAATGGCACAGGCGTATGCTTTCACACACCGCCGCAATTACGTTCTTCCCGAGGATATAGCGGCAATATTCAACCACACGATAGCTCACCGTATCATCCTCAAGCAGGAAGCAAAGCTTGCCCGCATGACTCCCGAATCCGTACTTCTTGACATTCTTCACAAGACTGAGGTTCCCTACAAGACCAAGCGCCGCAACGAAGCAGAAGCAAACGCTCAGTAATCTCACGGAGCACCAATAATGAAGAAAAAATCCGATATCTCAGACAAAGATGTAAAATCCGCGGAACAGAATATTCCATCGGAAAATGCTCCCGATACCGGAAGCGAGCCGAAAACGGAGGTCAGGGAAGACGTTAAGGTAAAGGCCGCAAAGCCGTCAAAGGGCAAAGCGGCAAAGAAGGGTAAAAAGGGCAAAAAGAAAGAGCCGGAGAGAAAGCTCAAATTCCGTCCTCTCAAGCCCAGAAAGACCTTCGCTTTCCTTCCGAATTTCTGGATATTCTGCGCGTTATGGGTGTTCTGCCTGATATTCACTCAGGCGCTCCACTCACCGCTTTCGTCAATACTGTTTATCCTTGTGTCATTCATACCGTATCTGTGTCTCGCATACGTTTTCATTGCGCGCAGCGCTCTGGAGATAAGCATAGACAACAGCTGTTCGGAAGCCACAAAGATGGAGCCCGTGACCTTCAACGTCATGGTCGGCAACAATAAACCGATCCCGATTCCCTTTGTTGAAGCGGACCTGCTGATCCCGAATGAATCTTCGGTACGCTGTACCGAGCAGAGAATGTATCTCGCACTCTCGCCGCTTTCTCATTACGAGATAAAGAAGACTGTGACCTTCTGCTACCGCGGTCAGTACAGCATCGGAGTGTCAAGTCTCTACGTATACGACTTCTTCAAGTTCTTCCGTCTCAAGAGAGTTGAGGAAGAGTATAATCCCGTGTTCGTGCTGCCCCGCAGAAAGGTGCTTGACGTGGCATCGGAGAGCGCGGCGTCCGACGTGAATACGGAATCCCAGAAAAACACAAACGGTATCGACCGTGCCGAAATGAGCGACGTCCGTCAGTACAGACAGGGCGACCACATGAAGACGGTTCACTGGAAGCTTTCCTCCAAGACGCAGGATCTTCAGGTAAAGCAGTATGCCATGAACTCAGGTAAGACTGCTTACATATTTGTTGACCTTGCCGCCCACTACAGGCTGAACGCGATATATCAGGACGATGTGTACGAGGATGACATAAACGAGTACGCTATCGACGGGGTCATCGAAATGGCGATCGCCGCCACCATGCGCGAGCTGAAGTCGGGCAATACCTGCAAGCTGATATGGTACGACAAGCGTATACCCGGCGAAACTCAGGTATGTTATATGGAATCTCCCGATGACTTTGAACGCTCCTTTACGGCCTTCTCCACCGCGGAGCTCTGTTCTCCCGACAAGGAAATGACGAAGCTCGTCGCTCTCGTTGAGGAGACTCAGGGAGTGTCGATGACATTCGTTACCTCCTGCCTTGACAGCAGCCTGGTTGACGGAATGTCGGAGGCGTCTAGGATTCTGGACAACGTAAGCTCCACAGGCGCGATTGAAATGTTTTATTTCAATCCGGCGAAGATGATAATCTCGCCGAAGG
>JAZQNC010000203.1:0-10356 GCA_045627165.1 Eubacteriales bacterium | reverse complement strand
ACTGCGTATCATGCCCGGATTGTGTATGAGCTTTCCGATGGTGACGACTCTCTTACCTTCGTCAAGCAGACGCTCGACCTCGTCCACCGCGTTCTTTACGCCGAAGCAGAAGCCCGCGGATTTCGCAAGTATTATTTCCATCGTCTCATCCCTCAAAATCCAGAGCCATGAAGCCCGTCTCTATCCCTTCGGGAACGTCCAGCGAAAGCAGGCGGCACCCGCGGAACGCGCTGTCGCCGATCCTCTTCACCGACGCGGGAAGGTTTATGCTTTTCAGCGAGACACAGCCCATAAACGCCGCCTCGCCGATATACTCCACGCTTTCGGGAAGCACGACGCTTTCTATCTTTTCGTTTTTGCAGAAGGCAGAGCTTATGCTCTTTACGCCCTCCGGCACGACCACGTTTCCGCCCATGCCGTTGTAGTCGATAAGTATGCCGTCGCCCACGACGACGAATTCATCGGTCTGCTTTTCAAGCCAGCGCGTGCCGTAAAAGGCAAGGCCGCCTATCTCCTTCACGCCGTCGGGTATCTCGATCTCATCAAGCAGCACGCAGTGATAGAAGGCGTAGGAGCCTATTTTTCTGACTCCCGACGGTATCTTTACCGCCGTAAGTCCCGCGCAGTCATAAAACGCGCCGCTGCCTATGGTATACAGCGAAGCGGGAAGCCCCACCTCCGCTATCGACGCATAGCTGAAAGCGTAATCGTTTATATCTCTTACGGTTATCCCCTCTATCTGCGAGGGAATGTAATAGGAGCTTCGGTACTCGTTTTCGACTCCGGTAATGCTTATGGTATATCCGCTGCTTTCGTCTCCGAGGATATTATAGGACATATCGTCGTAGCTGTAGAGCGAGACGCTCTCGCTTTCGGCGATGGATTCAATATCCTCTTTCGTCAGCGCTTCGTTTTCCTCACCGCATGAGCCGAGAGACACTGTCATTCCGGCAGCCAGTACAAGCGCCATTATCCCGTATGCCTTTGCCACGGTCAGTTTTCGGCTTCCTCCGCCGCAGCGGCGTTATCGGAAATTTCGGTGCTCTGCTCCGCATTTGCGGCAGGCTTTTCGGAGTTCTGGGGCTTTCTTCTTCTGCGGTTTCTGTTCTGGGTGCGGGCATTTCCGCCCTCCTCGCAGGAGATGACTATGCGGCGGTTGTTGTCCGAGCCGATGGAGAAGGTGGTGACTCCTTCTATTCCCTGTATCTCCGAATGGATTATCCTACGCTCGTAGGGATTCATGGGTTCGAGGGTGATGTTCTTTCTGTACTTCAGCACCTGCTGAGCCTTGCGGCGGGCGAGAGTGCGGAGAGTTTCCTCGCGCTTTGAGCGGTAATCCTCTATATCCACCGTAATGCGGGTGTATCTGTGCTTCTTTGAGCCGGAGGTCTCGGCGTTATCCTCGGAAGCTTCCTCGCTTTCTTCGGGATCGCCCTCCTCTTCCTCCTCGCGCTTGTTGACCACGAGGTTCACGAGGTACTGCAGCGAATCAAGCGTATCGCCGTGATGTCCGATAAGCACTCCGGCGTCTCCGCCGTCGATGCGGATGAGCTTTGCGTTGCCGGCGAGGTCGGAAAGCGACGCTTCCGCGCCCAGGTCCATATCCTCAATAAGCAGCTTTACGAATTCGAGAGCCGAGCTTTCGGTGCCTGCCTCATAGCACACTCTCACTCTCGCGGGGATCTCGCCGAAGCCGAGAAATCCCTTTTTGGGCATTTCAAGAATTTCATAGGTGACGAGGCTGCGGTCAACGCCCAGCTCTCTCGCACCGTTAAGTATGGCGGCCTCGACGGTCTTGCCGGAGGCTTCAAGTTCGCGTTTCAAAGTGATTACTCCTTCTGATCAACCGGCCGATTGTATCCGGTATATAAGCTGTCTTTCAGTTTTTTTCGTTCTTCTCTTCCTCGAGAAGCTTTATCGTCTTTTCGTCGGTTCCGATGTAGTTGCCCTTTTCGTCGTAATCCTCGTCGTCGATATGGTGCAGTGAGCGGGGCTTCGGTCTGTCGCCGGCATTCTTCTTTTCGGGAGACGAGCCGTCGGCGTTTTCCTTGAGCGCGGGACGGTTCGCGTCCAGCTTCTTCTGCTCTTCCTTCTGAGCCGCCTTCACTTCCTCATCGTCGATGTGATGGAGAGAGCGCGTCTTTTCGCTGTTCTTCTTTTCCTTACGCACCGAGCCGTTCATTTCCTTTTCGGCCTTCTTATAGTCCTCCTCGGTGAATACGGGAATGGGATACATCTTCGAGAGAGCGTACTGCTGTACTACTCCGAGGATGTTCTGGTATATCCAGTAAACGCCGATGACAGCGGGAACGATGAAGCAGATGTAGACCGAGAAGAGGGGCATCATGAGGTCCATTATCTTCATGGACAGTCCGCTGTTCGCCTGATCCTCCTGAGCGGGAGCCTGATAGGTGAATTTGCGGGTGAGCTTCATGGACAGGAAGGCGAAGACGAAGGTCAGCACCGGGATAGCCAGCAGCCATGAGATATTGTCAAAGCTGGGGGTAGCGGAGAGGTCGAGGAAATTGCCGAACAGGTGGAAGTCGGGGAGCTTGTCAAAGGTCAGACCGCCCATATCGGTATTTGCCGAGATCTCGGCGAAGTTGTCGCGGAGAAGCTGGATATAGTCCAGCTCGCAGGAAACGGCGTTTCCGCTGGAAACTATCTTGTAAAGTCCCTTTTCGGTGACTTCGAGAAGATTCATCTCCACCAGCTGCGCCTTTATGCCGGCAACACAGTCTCCGATACGGCAGATGTATGTAAGGGGATTACGGATAACGTTGTAAAGCGAGATGATGACCGGGAACTGAATGAGCAGAGGGAGACATCCGCCGGTGGGATTGTAGTTTTCCTTCTGATACAGGTCAAGTATCTCCTGCTGCATCTTCTGCTGGGTGGCCTTGTCGTCGCGTCCGGCGTATCTCTTTCTGATAGCCATTTCCTTGGGACGGAGAGCGGCCTGCTTGAGCTGGGATTTCTGCTGCTTTATGCCCAGCGGGAAAAGCAGGATCTTCATTATGACGGCGAACACGAGCAGAGTGAGCGCGTAGTTCGGTATGAGCGAGTTGCAGAATTTCAGAATATAACCGAAGGGTATATTGAGAATATCGAGTATACTTGACATTGTTGAATCTCCGATTTACAGATTGCTTTTAACATATCACAGCGCAGTCAGTCGATATGCCGCGTCTGATCCTTTGTTTTCTTTTCGGGCACGGGGTCGTAGCCGCCGTGATTGTTGAAGGGATTGCAGCGCAGCAGCCTCCACGCGGTCAGAGCGAGACCGACGATTATGCCTCTCTTCTCTATTGCTTCCACGGCATACTGCGAGCAGGTGGGAACGAATATGCAGCTCGGCCTTATTTTCAGCGGCGAGATGAATTTCGAATAGAACCTTATGGGAGCGATGATTATCTTTTTAAGAATACCCATATATCCTTACGCCCTCAGGCGTCGGGCGCATTTACAGCCGTACACATATCGAGCTTTTTCATGGCGTAGCACAGATCGTCGTATATATCCTGCATACGGCATCCGGTCGCGCTTTCCTTCGCGGCGATGATTATGATATATCCGCGTTTGTAGTGAAGCTCCCGATCCGACAGCCTGTAGGCTTCACGACATATACGCTTCACCCGGTTGCGCTGCACCGCGCCGCCGTTTTTCTTCGTCACCGAAAGACCCACCCGGTTGAGCGTGACCTTCATGGGATTCTGCCGTCTGAGCAGAGAGGCGTGAGTGTCTTTGAGCACATACACCACGATATTATGCGCGCCCTGTTTTTTTCCGCGGGTATAGGCCTTCGTATAGAGATGGTTCTCCCTTACAGCTGTCTGTTTGATGGCGTTTACCTCAAAAAAAATGCTACGAAAAAACCGGAAGAAAGGGACGGAAAACAAAACGAGCTTTCCTGCCTATTTTCCGGTTTTATCATCTGAGTTGAATAATCGCACAAAGACCCAAATCAATAGGTGAGAGACTTTCTGCCCTTTACACGTCTTCTGTGAAGAACCTTGCGTCCGTTGGCAGTAGCCATTCTCTTGCGGAAGCCGTGCTCCTTCATGCGCTGTCTCTTCTTAGGCTGGTATGTTCTCTTCATGATTCTCCTCCTTTATTTCGGTTAATGGGCTTCGTTCCGGTGGGACTCACCCGAAAAATAGCTGTAGATTTCCGTGAAAGCTCTGCGAGAGCATAAATCGCCCGTCAAGCGTATCACAGCGAATATTATAATATAAATCGCACCCTTTTGTCAAGGGGTAATTTGAAAATAATATCAAAAACCGTGCAATAAGCGCATTTTTTCACGAAATGTATCCGCGCCGGCAGGGTCACATTTTTCCGCTGTGACCGAAGCCGCCCTCTCCGCGCGCGGTGTCGTCCAGCTCGCCGCACTCGATGAAGTTCGCGGTATATATCGGAGCGAACATCAGCTGCGCTATTCTTTCGCCGGGCTGCACCGTATAGGCCTGACTTCCCCGGTTTATAAGGGCGACGATTATCTCGCCCCGGTAGTCGCTGTCGATGACCCCCACCGAGTTGGCAAGGGTTATCCCCTGCTTTATTCCCAGTCCGCTGCGTCCGAAGACGAGCCCCACCACATCCTCGCGCATCGGCTCGACCGCGATTCCGGTAGGGATTCTGACTATCTCGCCCACGCCTACGTTCACTTCTTCGTCTATGCAGGCGCAGAGATCTCCGCAGGCGGAAAAGGCGGTGGCGTATTTCGGTACGCGGGCATTTTCTCTCAGCTTCCTTATCTTAACGTCAAGCTCCATTTACTTAATCCTTCTTATATTCGCACCGTCCTTTGCGGGAGTGCGGTTTTTATATGCGTTTATTATGTTTTCGGCTTCACCGGCACTTTCGGTCGTGAAGATGAAGTGGCGGTTTCCGGCGAAGGCCCCGCTCAGCTCCTTATCCCTGTCGGCCATATACAGCGGCAGAGCGTTGAGTAGCACATCCCTTCCGCCATCACGGATTATCGGAAATTTTTCGCCCTTTTCTCCCTTGAGCGAGCCGCATCCCACCGGCTTTTCCAGCGTCATCAGCGGAATACGTCCGTAGACTATGACCGCCTTCGCTCCGGTAATGTCGCGTATCTGCGCCATGTTCAGCTCCGGCGAGAGGATATAGTCGGCAAAGATCCCGCCGAAAAACTCCGCGCTTCCGCAGTTGGCTATGTTGAACCTGTAATCTCCGTGAAGCTCAAACCCGAAGGAGCGGGCAAGCTCTATATGTCCGTAATTTCCCACAAGCGCGGCATTCGCGCCCTTTTCCCGCGCTTCGCCCAGCAGCCTTTTTACCCTGACAAGCTCGCTGTCGGGAATGACCGGAGGCAATACTATGCCGTCGCATACCATGTTCAGCTTTTCGTATTTTTCGAGAGGAAGATATATCCTCGAAAAGAATTTTTCCGCCGACTTCGGCACCGAGGCGGGATCGTAAAACCTCGCCGTGTTCTTCAGTATCTTCGGAGAACGGAATCTGTCGAATTTTATCCTTTCCTCCGGCAGAGCGTCCGCGCTTCTCTTCACGCTGACCGCTTCGGTATTTCTCACCGGGGGCTTCTGCCGTCTGGGAGGAATACGGCTTTCGCCCTCCATTCGCACTCCGAGCATGTGCATACCGATATTTCCGGTAAAGTATCCGTCGGTAAAGCCGTCGCGGGAGAAGACCTCCGCGAGGTAGCGAAGCTCCTCATCATCGGCGTTCCGTCCCTCGTCAAGCAGTGTACGGTAGGTTCTGGTCACAGCGTAGACGTATTCCGGCGGCTTGAGCCTTCCCTCCAGCTTCAGCGAGCTCGCGCCCATGCCGATAAGCGAGGTGATATGCCCCGCAAGGCAGTTGTCTCTGAGGCTCAGCGGATATTTTCCGTTGTATTTCATGCGGCAGGGCTGAGCGCATTCGCCCCGGTTGCCGCTTCTTCCGCCCAATGCCCAGCTGCACAGGCACTGTCCCGACTGGGATACGCAGAGCGCGCCGTGGACGAATATCTCGGTCTCTATCGGAGAAGCCGATGTCAGCATCCGCAGGTTTTCTTCGCTGAGCTCTCTTGCCGCCACCATGCGCGAAAAGCCCTGTGAGGCGAGAAATTCCGCGGCGGCGATATTGTGTCCCGACATCTGGGTGCTGGCGTGAAGCTCGAAATCGGGAAGATATTCCCTTATCTTCCGCGACATCCCCATATCCGCCATGATAAGCGCGTCCACTCCGCTTTCATAGAGAAAATGAGCGTAGCGCACCGCCTCGTCGCATTCCCTGTCGTAAACCAGGGTGTTCAGCGTGACGTACAGCCTTACTCCCTTTTCATGGCAGGAATACACCGCCGCCTTCATCGCCTCGTCGTCGAAATTCTTCGCCCTCATGCGTGCGTTGAGCAGCCGCCCTCCGAGATACACCGCGTCGGCTCCGCCGCTTATCGCCGCTTCGAGAGCCTGGGGCGAACCCGCCGGAGAGAGCAGCTCGGGTAATTTTCTTTCCTGCATCGGCAAAGCGTCAGCCTCTGATGTATTTCTGACGGAGATCGTCAAGCTGCTGCTTGAGACGGAGATTTTCTTCTCTGAGCGCGTCGGTCTCGTTCTTTTCGCTTATCTGCTCCATTGCCTCGTCGAGAGCCAGCTTCGTCTTGCACTTGTCGTCGAGAAACTCCATGCAGCACAGCAGCATTGCGTCCTGACGGGTGCATTTCTTCGCGGACAGTATCGAGGTGAGCCTGTTCTCTATGAGCTTCGCCAGACCGAGCACGTATTCCTCGCTTTCCTCGGTAACGATATTGAGCACCGAGCCTGCGATCTCAACAGTATAGCGGTTCTTTGACATTGTACAATTTCTCCTTACATAATGTAGCGCGACTTCTTGATAACTTCACAAAAGCATGATATAATAAAAGTCAGAGATATTATAATACATCCCCGCGGATAAAAAAAGGCTTTCGGGACAAAAGTAACCAAAACGAAACAAACCCATCGGAATTTATCATAAGGACATAAAGGATACAGGGCATGAACATAGTAAAGGACGCAAAGAGAATAGTCGTGAAGATAGGCTCCTCCTCTCTCACCCACGAAAACGGTCTGTTCAATCTCCGCCGCATGGACGAGGTGGCGCGCATACTTTCGGATTTCGCCAACGCGGGCAAGGAGGTAGTGCTGGTAAGCTCGGGCGCGATAGCCGCCGGTCGCGGCAAGATGCACCTCGGACACAAGCCCTGCACCACCGCCGAAAAGCAGGCAATGGCCGCCATAGGACAGTGCGAGCTCATGTCGCTCTACGAGAGATTTTTCGCGGGCTACGGACGCAATGTGGCGCAGATACTCATCACCCGCGAATCCTTCGACAACGAAACGGCGCACGTCAATGCGAAGAACACCTTCGCCGCCCTGCTTGAAATGGGCGTTATACCCATAGTGAACGAAAACGACACCGTATCCTTCGAGGAAATAGAGTTCGGCGACAACGACACCCTTGCCGCCTGCGTTGCGGTACTATGCTCCGCCGACGTGCTCATCAATATGTCGGATATCGACGGCTTCTACGACAGCGATCCCCGCACGAACCCCGAAGCGAAGCTCCTCCACACCGTGGCGAAGATCGACGACAGCATCCGGGCAATGGCGGGAGGCGCGGGCACTGACAGGGGAACAGGCGGAGTCGCCACCAAGCTCAAAGCCGCCGAGATATGCTGCGGTCAGGGCATCCCCATGTTCCTTATCAACGGCACAAACCCCGGACTTCTCTACGATCTCTTCGAGGGCAGACACGTGGGAACATACTTCATGAGCAGATAAATATAACGGCTTTCACGAAGCGTATCGGTATGCACCCGAAAACAGACATCACCCGTCATCACGCACAAAGGGCGAGCGGAAATGATCCGTTCGCCCCTTCTATTTTTATGCGTTATTATTTAAGAAAACCGATATTCTTCACGACCGGAGTCTCGATCGCCTTGCCCTGGAATATTCTGACTATGCAGATTATCGTGATGATGAAAGCGATGAAGCTCCATACCGCTACGGCGATCCATCCGATTATCGGAATGATCGCGGCGAGACAGAATATCACGGTGAAGACGGTCAGCTTGATGGACTGTCTCACGTGGAACATGGTAAAGGGAGAGGAACCTGCCGCGAGAAGAGCGACGATGATTCCCAGCACGCTGAAAAGGTAGGGGCATACCGCGAACACCTTGTTGTCCGAAATATCGCGGGGATCGAACTCGGCGGTATGGTCATAGGGATCGGCAGTGATGGGAGCCGTATTCGGAATTTCCACAAGGGGATTTCCGCACTGTGTGCAGCAGTTCACACTGTCGTCAAAGGTGAGCTTGCAGTTTGCGCAGAATTTCATAACATTGTACCTCCTGACACTGAATATATCTCAGACTGCGGTAAAATCATTACTTCTTGGTCTTTTTGAGAATGCTGAGGATATCGTCGAAATCGGAACCCTGTTCCTCATCCTCGTCCTCGTCCTCATCGCCGTCGTCCGCCTTTTCGGCAGCTTCGGCGGGCTTTGCGGCCTTATTTTCCGCCTTGGGGCCGGGCTTGGGGTCCTCGCCGCGGTAATCTCTGGGAGAGAGAGTGGACTTGGAGAAGTCTACCTTCTGAGCCTTGGCAGGCTCGGTCTTGCCGGGCTGTTCGATATCGTCAAAGCCTGTGGCAATTACCGTCACCTTGATAGCGCTTCCCAGGCTCTCGTCGAAGGTCGCGCCCCAGATGATCTGAGCGTCGGGATTTGCCATGCTTGTGATATTGGACATGGCGTTCTCGATCTCTTCCAGATCCGCGTCGGGAGAGCAGTATACGTTTACGAGGATTCCTCTTGCGCCGTCGATGGTGGTCTCGAGCAGAGGAGATGAGATAGCCATCTGAGCGGCAATTGCGGCGGAGTTTTCTCCGCCAGCCTCGCCGATACCCATGTGAGCGCAGCCTGCGTCGCTGATAACCGCGCATACGTCCGCGAAGTCGAGGTTGATCGCTCCGGGAACGTTTATAAGGTCGGAAATGGACTGGACGGCGCGGCGAAGCACGTCGTCGGCAGCGAGAAATCCGTTTGAAATGGTGATCCTCTGTCCGAGCTCAACGTTTTTCAGACGCTCGTTGGGGATGATGATAAGCGAGTCAACGCAGGAACGGAGACGCTCGATACCCTTTTCGGCGGCTTCCATTCTTCTCTTTCCCTCAAAAGCGAAGGGCTTGGTGACAACGCCCACCGTAAGGATATCCATATCCTTTGCGATCTTTGCCACTACGGGAGCCGCGCCGGTACCGGTGCCGCCGCCCATACCCGCGGTAACGAATACCATATCCGCGCCCTTGAGCATATTTGTTATTTCTTCTTCGTTTTCCTTTGCGGCCTTTTCACCGACTTCCCAGTTCGCGCCCGCGCCGTGACCCTTGGTCAGCTTCTCGCCGATCGGTATCATCTGGGTAGCGGTAGAACGGACAAGAGCCTGCTTGTCGGTATTTATATTGATAAATTCAACGCCCTTTACAGACGCCGCGATCATATGGTTAACTGCGTTGTTTCCGCCGCCGCCTACGCCGACAACCTTGATTACCACACCACTGTCATAGTTTTCTTCAAGCTCGAAAGCCATTATCATTTCCTCCGGTTTCTGTATTTGCATCCGTCAGCGGACTGACCGCACGGATAATATCCTGTTTCTGCGAAAAAACGCACGTCAGCGTACAGTTATCGCATTATTATAACGATACTATTATATGATACGATTAAACGGTAAATTATGCAAGTATCTGTGTCAAAAATTCAAATTATTTTTACATATAAAGAGAGCCCACAGGTAAATATATTATTTTAAGAAAAGTTCTTGACAAATCTTTCCGATGGCGGTATAATTCAGTCACATAAATGTCCGGAAAGGAATGTATAATCATGAAGAAAAACGTTGTTGTAATCGGTTACGGCGGAATGGGCGGATGGCATACCGAGCACCTGCTCAAAAGCGATGTTGCCAATCTCGCCGGTATATACGATATAAAGCCCGAGCGCTGCGCGCTTGCCGAAAGCCGCGGAATCCACGCCTATTCCTCCTACGAGGAAGTGCTCAACGATCCCTCGGTCGATATGCTCACCGTCGCTATCCCCAACGACCAGCATGAAAAGGTGGTCATTCAGGGACTGGAGGGCGGAAAGAACGTGCTCTGCGAAAAGCCGGTAACCATGTCAAGCGAATCGCTGCAGAGAATGTTCGACGCTTCCTACAAGGCAAACAAGATCTTCGCCGTACATCAGAACCGCCGCTGGGACGTTGACTTCCTCGCAATGAAGTCACTGAAGGAAAGCGGAAAGATAGGCGACGTGTTCAATATCGAATCGAGAATCCACGGTTCC
>JAZQNC010000202.1:0-2482 GCA_045627165.1 Eubacteriales bacterium | reverse complement strand
TCATGTACGCCAACAACGAGGTGGGCTCGATAATGCCCATAAAGGAAATTGCCGAGGCAGCTCACCGTCACAAGGTCACGGTATTCACCGACGCGGTGCAGGCAGTAGGCAATATGCATATCGACGTGAAGGAGCTGGGAGTCGATCTTCTCTCACTTTCCGGTCACAAGCTCCACGCCCCCAAGGGTATCGGCGCGCTCTATATCAGAACGGGAACACGCTGCCGCACCTTCCTTGACGGCGGCGGACAGGAAAGAGGCAGACGCGGCGGCACCGAAAACACCGCTTATATAGCGGCTCTGGCAACCGCTCTCGAGGACGCGGAAGCGGCTCTTGCTGACAACGACCGCGTAAAGGCAATGCGCGACCGTCTCGCCCGTGAGATAACGGCCCGTATTCCCCGCTGCCGCATAAACGGCGGTATGGAAAAGCGTCTTCCCGGCAACCTCAACGTAGCCTTTGAGTGCATCGAGGGAGAGAGCCTTATCCTTCTGCTCGACATGGCGGGAATCGAATGTTCCACAGGCTCGGCGTGCTCCTCCGCTTCGCTTGAGCCCTCTCATGTGCTTCTCGCTCTGGGATGCCCGGTGGAGACCGCCCACGGCTCGCTGCGCATAACCCTCTCTCACGAAAACACCGAGGAGGACGTGGATTATATCCTCGAAAAGCTTCCTCCGATAGTTGAGCGTCTCCGTGAGATGAGCCCTCTCTGGAATTGACCGAACAGACATACTGAATGATTATGAGGTAAATAACATGCTTTACAGTGAAAAGGTTATGGATCACTTCGCCAATCCCCGCAACGTGGGCGAGCTTCCCGACGCCAACGGCGTGGGCGAGGTAGGCAACGCGGTATGCGGAGACATCATGAAGATGTTTCTCAAAATCGACGATAACGGAATAATCACCGACGTAAGCTTCAAGACCTTCGGATGCGGCGCGGCAATCGCCACCTCCTCCATGGCCACCGAGCTTATCAAGGGCAAAAGCATCGACGAGGCTCTCAAGCTCACCAACAAGGCCGTCGTCGAGGCTCTCGACGGACTTCCTCCGGCCAAGATACACTGTTCGGTACTCGCCGAAGAAGCGGTAAAGGCGGCTCTTGCCGATTACTACCGCCGTCAGGGTATCGAAAACGATATCACCCGCGCAGCGGACGCCGCTTCCTGTGACGGATGCTGCGAGACCTGCGAAAAGGAACACTGAGAGTAATAAACACGTCACGAATGAAGATTCTGCTTGGAATGAGCGGCGGTCTGGACAGCACGGCCGCCGCTCTTTTTCTTAAAAGAGCGGGACACGAGGTAACCGGAGTCCTGCTTGAAATGCACGGGTACACCGAAATATCCTCCGCCGAAAAATCGGCGGCGGAATGCGGAGTTGAGCTGAAGATTCTCGACTGCAAAGACCGCTTTGAGAAAAAGGTCATAGAGCCCTTCATGGAGGAATACCTTGCCTGCCGCACGCCAAATCCCTGCGTGTTCTGCAACCCGGCGGTGAAATTCGGAGTATTGTGCGAATATGCCGAAATGCACGGCTATGACAGGGTTTCGACGGGTCACTACTGCGATATCGGCTGCGAGAACGGCAGATATTTCATAAGGCGGGGCAGCGATACCCGCAAGGATCAGAGCTACGTGCTGTGGGGACTGAGCCAAAAGCAGCTTTCTCTGCTGTATTTCCCCCTTGCCGGCTCGTACAAGGATAATCTGCGCAGGGAAGCTGAAAAGGAAGGACTGTCCTCGGCCTCCGCAAAGGAGAGTCAGGAGATATGCTTCATCCCCGACGGTGATTACGCGGCGTATGTAGAAGGGCGCAGGGGGAAAATGCCCGAAGGAGATTTCATCTCTCCGGAGGGAAAGGTCTGCGGCACTCACCGCGGACTGCTTCACTATACGGTGGGCCAGCGCAAAAGGCTGGGTATCGCTCTGGGCAGACCGGTATTCATCTCCCGCATGGACAGCGAAACCAACAGAATATATCTTTCCGAGGGCGGCGATGAGTATTCGTCGGGCTTCAGCGTTTCGGGGATCGTGCGTCAGAAGCTGACGGATGACTTTTCCGGAGAGCTTGACTGCTTTGTTAAGCACCGCTATTCCGCGCCTCTCACTCAGGTAACGGTAAATATCTGCGGAGCATCGGCGCGGGTGCGGACGGATTCCCCCATACGCGCGGTTACTCCCGGACAGAGCGCCGTATTCTATGACACCTGCGGAGATATTCTGTTCGGAGGGTTTATTGATTCATAAAAGCAAAAGGGCTGAAACACTCAGCCTTTTTTGCGTTATTCTTCAATATAAAAGCCCTCCCGAATCGGAAAGGCTTATGCAAATATTGGCAGTTCGGGGGTGCAGGGGGCTGAAAGCCCCCTGCGTGCGCACAGCGCGTCCCCCGTTCCCGCGATGAGCTGGGAAAAGGTGGGGAGGTGGATAGGGTATCAGGCAGATAGAACTATTTAAGTGAGACAGAAATCAGGGATTAC
>JAZQNC010000201.1:0-9784 GCA_045627165.1 Eubacteriales bacterium | reverse complement strand
TTTTTGCTTGTTCCTCCGAAATCGATTATGGTTATGGAAGAATGGGAAATATCGAAGCTCGACCAGAAAAGCGGAGCGGGAACGGCAAGCAGATGCGAGAGCCATGTGGTGCCGAAGCCCTGATGACAGAACACAGCTACGCGCTCGTCGGTGGGATTAACCGCGCGGTAGAGCATACCTTCGCGCACATAGCCGAGACGTGAAGTGAATTCATCCGACGCCCTCTGTATGCGCTCATAGCCTTCCTTCGCGTTCACATATGAAAACTCCGGGGCTTCATACCAGCTCTCTCCGAGAGCCATTACCTCCTGGGTTTTGTACGAAGCGCGGTCAACGTGAAACGCCCAGCCGTAGCTGCCGTTGGGCTGCTTTCCGGCGAAATCCTGCCATGCGAGAGCCTCGCTTGTCCACTCCTCGATTACGGGAGTGATGCCGAGACGTTCCGCGGTCGGAGCGGCGGTCTGCTGCGCGCGTATCATCGGCGAGCAGTATATTCTGTCAAGACCGTGTACGCAGAGGCGGTCTGCCAGAGCTCTTGCCTGTGCGTGACCCTTTTCGGTAAGCGAATCGGGATTGTATATTGGATCTCCGTGACGAATTACATACAGCAGCATTTTTATAACCTCGTAATATGTTTTATTTTCCCACGCAGAAATTATGGAAGATACTGTCCACGATTTCGTCGGTTATTTCGCGTCCGTCGGCTTCGCCGAGAGCGGCAAGCGCGCTTTCCATGTCAAGTCCCGCAATATCCTGCGTCATGGAAGCGTTCAGCGAATCGAGAGCCGATGCTATGCCTTCGGCGGCGCGTTTTACCGCCGCGTACTGACGGGCATTTACCAGAACCGCATCGCTGTCGTAATTCAGCGAACCGTCTGTGAACATGGCGTTTATTGTCTGAGACAGCCTTTCGCGGTCTGAATCGCTTTCGGGCAGACAGCTTATATTCAGTATACGGGAAATATCCGTACCTGTGAGCGAGCAAAGCTCATCATTCCCGACAACGCATCCCCTGTCAGCCTTGGTGATGAGAATGAGCTTTTCGCCTTCGGATTCACGCAGCGACTCCGCGAAGGCTTTGTCGGAGGGCGTAAGCTCCCTCGATCCGTCAAAGAGCGCGAGAATGAGCTGCGCTTCCTTCAGCATACTCAGCGAACGTTCCACGCCGATCTTTTCCACGGTATCGGAGCTTTCCCTTATTCCCGCTGTATCGCACAGCCGCAGCATCACGTCGCCTGCAAAGGCGGTCTCCTCGATGGTGTCTCTGGTAGTGCCCTCTATGTCGGTAACTATCGCCCTCTGCTTTCCCAAAAGGAGATTGAGAAGCGAGGATTTTCCCGCGTTAGGCGCGCCTGCGATTACGGTAAGTATTCCCTCCGCCACCGCGTGACCGGTGCGGTATGTGGCGCACAGCTCATCAAGCCCGTTTTTTATCCGGGTAAGGCGCATTTTCATTTCATCGACCGGCACGTCGGTCATATCCTCGTCGGGAAAATCAATATATGCGTAGACCGAGGACAGCAGATGCATTATCTCGGCGCTGATTTTTTCTATTCTGCCGGACAGAACTCCCGCCTTGTGGCTGTTGTGAAGACGGAGCGCGGCTCTGCTTTCAGCGTCTATCGCGCCGATGACCGCTTCGGCTTCGGTAAGACTGAGCTTTCCGTTTACGAACGCCCGGCGGGTGAATTCTCCGGGTCCCGCCTGTCTCGCTCCCGCGGCGAACACCGCGCCGAGTACGGTGCGGGTAAGCAGTATTCCGCCGTGGCAGGAAATCTCAACGATATCCTCTCCGGTATAGGAGGAGGGAGCACGGAACACGGTGGCAAGACCGTCGTCGATACATTCCTCTCCGTCGAATATTCTGCCGTAAACGGCATATCTGTCGGGAACTTCGCTCAGAGCTTTTCCGTTAAAGGGAGAAAATACCCTTTCGGCACAGCTTATCGCGCCGCTTCCCGATACTCTTATCACCGCTATCCCGCCCCTTCCGTGAGGAGTGGATACTGCGGCTATCGTATCATCAATATACATATTCCGAAACCAAAAGGTATTGCATGGGATCAGTATTCGCCGTCGGGAACTATATCCATTTCGATTCTTCTCGAAATGATATCGCAGTCCACTATCTCCACGCTGACGTGCTGACCGAGAGAATAGGTGGTATATCCGCAGGTGAGAGTCATCGTGTCGGCGTTGTATTCAAAATAGCCGTTGAGCGACTGGATCGGCACCATACCCTCGCAGGTGTTGTCAAGCTCCACGAAGAGTCCGAAGGAGGTGACCGAGCTTATCACGCCGTCGAATATCTCGCCCACCTTGTCCTCCATGTATACTGTGCGGTAGAGGTCGTCGATAGCGCGCTCGGCGTTTACCGCTCTGACCTCCGCTTCGCTTGAATGAAGGGCGGAACGTTCGGCAAAACGCGCCAGAACGTCGGTTTTGTCGCCGTCCGTCTCGCCGTGAAGAACAGCCTTGATTATACGGTGTACCGAAAGGTCGGGATAGCGGCGTATAGGCGAGGTGAAATGGCAGTATTTTTCAATGGCGAGTCCGAAATGGGGTATGCAGACCGGGCTGTATTTCGCCTTCATCAGCGAACGGAGCAGCATATAGTTTACGGTGTTTGATATTCCCTTTTCCTTTGCCTGACGCAGTATTCCGGCAAGAGAGGAGGAATGTATTTTCTTTGATGAAAGCGCCGAGGAGTTGAGACCTATGTTGTGAGCGAAAACCGCGAAGCCGCGTATCTTTTCGGGATCCGGGTCCTCGTGTACGCGGTATACGCAGGGCATATCCTGCCAGAACAGCCAGTTCGCCACGGCTTCGTTTGCCGCGAGCATGAACTGTTCTATCATGCGCTCGGATGTTCCGCGTTCGACGGCGACTATATCCACGGGGAAGCCGTTTTCGATCACAATTTTCGTCTCCTTGGTGTCGAGGTCAAGCGCGCCGCGCTTTTCGCTCTTTGCCAGAAGCAGTGAATATAATTCGCTCATGAGAGGGAACATCGGGTATGCTCCCCTGTATTTTTCGAAAAATTCGGAGGTCTCTCCCTTATCGAGAATGTCGTTGACCTCGGAATATACGCCTCTTACCGTCGTTTTTATGATCCCCTCGCAGAGATTGCAGCCGAGTATCTCGCCGCTGCCGTCGATCTCTATAAGCGCCGAAAGAGTGTATTTGTCCTCTCCGCAGTTGAGCGAACAGCAGCCGTTGGAGATGGCTTCGGGAAGCATGGGTACGACCTTGTCGGCAAAGTATACGCTGGTGCCTCGCTCGAAGGCCTCGCGGTCAAGAGCGGTGCCCGCGCGGACATAATCGGATACATCGGCGATGTGAACGCCGAGAATATACCCGTCGTTTTCGGTGCGCTCGACCGAGATCGCGTCGTCAAGGTCCTTTGCCTCCGCGCTGTCGATGGTCATGATGATCTTTCCGCGCATATCCGTGCGGTTTTCGGACGAAAGCGGACGTGAAGAAACGCTGTCCGCTTCGGCGAGCACTTCATCGTCAAAAAATGTGCGTATGCCGTTTTCATGGAGGATCGCGCTGTAATTCGCGCCGGTGTCCTCGGAATCGCCGAAAACAGCCGAAATATGCCCCTTTGCTCCGCTGTTTCTGTCGGGGTATACGTCGATTACGGCTTCGACCTTATCGCCGACGGCGGCGTCGAATTCGCCGATAATGTCAACGTCGAAATCTATTTTGCCGTCATCGGGGGACACGAAGAATGTGTCGGGCTCGCCGCGTCTTCCCGACTGTTCGACGCAGAGCGTGCCTATAACGCTTTTGAGACGGCGTTCTATAATTTTTACTATGCGTCCGGTGCCGTTCTTTCTGTTATCCGGATCGGCCTGGGAGGTCTGTACACAGAGAACATAGTCGTCGTTTACCGCGTTGAGGCGGTCGGAAGCGCGGATAAGCAGGTCATCCCCGCCTATTCTCGAAGCGAATTCCGGGTCGGGAATGAAAAATCCGAAGCCCTTCGCGTTTGAACGGAAGGTCCCGCGGAGCAGATTGGAGTTTTCTGTGGCGGTTATTCTGCCGCCGCTGACGTATGCGGCGAGTCCGTTGTCGATAAGCGCGCCGAGAGCCTGAACTATATCGACCTGCTCATAGTCGGCGGAAAACAACGAACAAAGCTCTTCCGGACGGACCGGCACATACCCGGTACTTTTTATGTGTTCGTATAATTTATCGTAAAGGATATTATCCATAAAATACTGACCTCATCTGTCAAGCCGTTTATAACAATAATGCCGCCCTTGATAAAGTCACAAGAGCGGCAGGACAACTGTCAGGACAATTTCACTGAATGATTATTCGATTACTGCTTCTTCGCCGTCAACTGCAGCTTCCTCAACAGCCTCGAGAGCCGCGTCTGCCGCTTCATCGACTGTTTCAGCCGCATCGCCGCTGAGGTCTACATTCTCGGAAAAATACTTATCCGTGTTTGTTGTCGTCTCGGGCTGGATCACGTAAACGATGATAACGAGAACAACAAAGCAGATGGAAACGATCGTTGTGAGCTTGCTGAGCATCTTGTCCATAGTCTTGCCCTTGGTCTTGCCGAAGAAGGTCTCGGCGCCGCCGGCGATAGCACCGGAAAGATTGTGGGACTTACCGGACTGGAGAAGAACAGCCACAACGAGGAATACTGCTGCGATGAGAAGAATGATACCGAATACAACCTGTAAAGTTTCCATTATATTTCCTCCATAGCGTGCGTATGCGGGGGCATCGCACGGCATAAACAATAATAAATGATTCTGACATTTTTAGACAGTGTTAATATAATACCATAAATTAACGGAAATTGCAATAGCTTAACAGAATTTTGTATGGCCGTATATGTTAATTTTTTGTTTAATTCGATAAAGGGAGAGGGATATCAGCTCACTGTGAGATTTCCTTTCTCAGTCTTTCGAGCAGAAGCATCTCGGCAAGATCCCGCCCAGGAGTGCGGGTAAGACCGAACCTGATACGGTGAGCCGAACGACGGAGAGCATAGGAGCATATTTCCTCTGCCTCATCGTGATTTTCAAGCACGACTGCGGTATACCACGCGCGCATACGGAGAGTGGGAAGCTCGTCGTTTTTTTCGCAGATGCGGTATATATCGGCAGCCTCTATGGGATTGTGTCCGATAGTACAGACAAAACACAGCTCCCGGTAAATCTCGCCGCGCAGATATTCGGGCGCCCTGTCCGCGCTGCGCAGAAGTATCTTTGCATAGGAAAACAGATGCTCGCCGCTCAGCGAATCCAGCTCGGAGATATAGAACAGATAGGTAAAATCGGCAAGCAGTCTGTTGTCGCCGACGGGGTCGGGATAGCGGCGCAGGACGTCTCCGCCGTATTCGCCGTTTTCCGTATCCTCCGTGTCTTCGCTTTCGCCTGAAGGAATGTCAAGCTCCTGCGCGGCATAATCGGAGGTATCGAGCATTTCGGCAAGCTCATCGCCCTCCGAGGCGAAATTCATCGCTTCGCGGGCAAGTCTTTCCGAACGGATTTTCGCCGCCACCGCTTTTTCGATGAGAAGTCTTATCCTTGAGACTTTTCTTTTTGACGGTATGTAAATACCCACCGACGGTATGCGGAGATTCCGCGGACGTACTCCTGCGCGCATTTCGCTGTAGGCGATGTAAAGCTTGATATATCCAGCCGTATACATGGAACGGGTAAGCAATGCATACAGAATCGTGCCGTCGGATGGCACGCCGTCGCTTATCCCGCCGAACAGCCGCAGAACGAATCTGAGCAGAAATCCGAAAAATACCGCCGTGAGGACAGGACTGCCGCCTATGACCGCGGATGCCGCCGATAACAGCAGGGCAAGCGCGAGAACGAGTATATTGAGTCCGAAAAACAGCAGATATTTATCTTCGCTGACCTTGTATCCGTCGGGAGGAATGGAAACGGCCCGGTCGCCTGAGGGATACACCGGCTGAAATCTTCGCTTTGCTCCGGCTTCATCGGGAACGTGTGTGTTGATTTTCAGACAGAACAGGCGGAGATAACAGACCTTTCCTCCGCAGAGCAGAGAGGAAATCATTCTTGTGTAATCGCATATATATCCGGACATAGCAAACGCGCACAGAAAAGAGAGAATGGTGAGGAGCGTCTGCATCAGCAGACCCCGGTACAGCAACGCGATGAAGAGCAGTCCGCAGCCGACGCCGAGAGCGCATCCCGATATCACGCGGAGCAGATTTTCCGAAAAGGAGGATCTTTCGCGCTCCGCGGGAAGCTTTGACGCGACTTTTTTAAGCGGATTTTCTTCGCTGAAGCGTCTCAGATACAACGGAACTATATCCACATCGTCGTGGATTCCGCTGTTTTCGCCGTCTACAGGTATTCCGAGCTGATCTCCGCTTAACAGCAGATAATCGCGTGCGCCGCTTTTATTTTGGGATGGAACACCAAAAGACGGTGCATTTTCTCCCTTTTCCGCCGAAAGACCTTCATGGGAGTATGCGCCGTCAGCTGCGGCAGTATTCTGTTTATCCTCCGTATTATCCGCTGTATATGAAGCCGATTCCCCGCTTATGTTGTCGGAAAGCGGGGAACCCGCGGTTTCGCTGTCGTTCGGTTTTGCCTGTTCCGCAGTGATTTCGAGATTGTCGCTGTTGTCTGTCATCAAATCAATCCGCTATTGCCTCGAGTGCGGCGATCCTTACGCACACACAGAGGATTTCACAGGCAGCGGAAAGGTCTTCGGAGGATGGATAGGAGGGTGCTATTCGGAGATTGCGGTTGCGCGGATCGTGACCGTAGGGGAAGGTCGCGCCGGCGCTGGTGAGCTTTACGCCCGCTTCACCGGCAAGGTCGTATACCCGTTTCGCGCAGTTGTCGGGAACGTTAAGACTGATAAAGTATCCGCCCTGGGGATTTCCCCAGTCGGCTATTCCGTAGGGACGCAGGGTTTCGAGCGCGTCAAGTACGATTCTGAACTTGGGATAGAGTATATCGGCGTGCTCCTTCATGTGCTTCTTTACTCCGTCGGCGGAGCCGAAATAGAGTACATGACGCATCATATTGAGCTTATCGTAGCCGATGGTCTGTATCGACATGTATTTTCTGGTATGGGCAAGGTTCGCGTCTGACGCGGCAAGCACCGAAATGCCCGAACCCGGGAAAGTGATCTTGGATGTTGAGGTAAAGATAAGCGGCAGATTCCCGTTGCCGTATTTCTTTGCTTCGGTGAGAAGGTTGAGCTGCTTTGCGGGCTCGCCGTAAAGCGCGTGGATAACGTAGGCGTTATCCCAGAAGATCCTGAAATCGGGGGCAAGGGGCTTCAAAGCGGCGAAACGTCTTACGGTCTCGTCGGAATAGACGGTGCCTTCCGGATTTGAATATTTCGGAACGCACCATATTCCCTTGATGGAAGCGTCTTCCGCGACAAGACGCTCCACCATATCCATATCGGGACCGGAGGGCGTCATGGGAATGTTTATCATCTCTATGCCGAGAGCTTCGCAGATGGCGAAATGACGGTCATATCCGGGACAGGGACAGAGAAAACGCACTCTCTCAAGCTTTGACCAGGGCTTGGGGCTGTCGCAGGTACCGTAGAGCATTGCGCGGCTTATCTCGTCGTACATAATGTTCAGACTTGAATTGCCGGTGACGATAACGCTTTCTGGACTGACCTCAAGAATGTCGGCGAAGATACGCTTCGCTTCGGGAATGCCGTCAAGATGACCGTAGTTGCGGCAGTCAAGCCCCGTCTCGGTGATGCAGTCCTGAGGTGTTGCGAGGACCTTCAGCATATCCTGTGTAAGAACGAGCTGTTCGGGAGAGGGCTTGCCGCGTGACATATTGAGCTTTAAGCCCTTGTCGCAGTAGCCCTTGTATTTTATTCTGAGAGAGGCAAGCTCTTCGGCGCGCTGTGCCCCGTTCATTTCATCGTAACGCAAAATATATTCTGCTCCTTGAATATTCAGATTGGTGATGCAGAGTTAATCCGTAAAATAAGGACAAAATCAGAAGTCGGCGTTGCCGGTGGTTCTGGGGAAGCACTCGACGTCGCGGATATTGTTTATGCCGGTGACGTACATGATAAGACGCTCGAAGCCGAGACCGAATCCCGCGTGCTTTGTTCCGCCGTACTTGCGGAGCTCAAGATACCACCAGTAATCCTCTTCGTTGAGTCCGAACTTTTTGAGAGCATCGAGGAGGTAATCCATTCTTTCCTCACGCTGTGAGCCTCCGCAGAGCTCGCCTACGCCGGGAACCAGCATATCGGCTGCCGCCACGGTCTTTCCGTCGTCGTTGAGACGCATATAGAACGCCTTGATCTCTCTGGGCCAGTCTGTTACGAAGACGGGCTTCTTGAAGTATTCCTCGGTGAGATAACGCTCATGCTCGGTCTGGAGGTCTTCGCCCCAGCCGATGGGATATTCGAATTTCTTTCCGCTCTTTGCGAGAATATCCATAGCCTCGGTGTAGGTGACACGGGCGAAGTCGCTGTTGATGACGTTCTCGAAACGCTCGGAAAGGGTATTGTCGATGAATTTGTTGAAGAACTCAAGCTCGTCGGGACAGGTCTTCTGCAGATGACGGAGAACGTACTTGAGAAGGTCCTCGGAGAGCTGCATCTCGTCGGCGAGGTCGGCGAAGGCGATCTCAGGCTCCATCATCCAGAACTCGGCCGCGTGACGGGGAGTATAGGACTTCTCTGCGCGGAAGGTGGGACCGAAGGTATATACCTTGCCGTATGCCATGGCGAAGCACTCGACGTTGAGCTGACCGGAAACCGTGAGGTTCGCGCTCTTGCCGAAGAAATCCTGACTGAAATCTATGGTTCCGTCATCGCGGCGCGGAACATTGTCCATGTCGAGAGTGGTTATGCGGAACATCTCGCCCGCGCCCTCGCAGTCGGAGCAGGTGATTATCGGCGTGTGAACATACACGAAGCCTCTCTCGTTGAGAAAGCTGTGGATGGCAAAGGCGCACTCGCTGCGTACACGGAACACCGCGTTGAAGGTGTTTGAACGGGGACGGAGATGTGCTATCGTGCGCAGAAACTCAACGGAGTGCTTCTTCTTCTGAAGCGGATAATCGGGAGCGGACGCGCCCTCTATTTCGATTTTGGATGCGTGTATCTCAAAGGGCTGCTTAGCGTCGGGAGTGAGAACGAAATCGCCCTCGCACACGAAAGCCGCGCCTGTGTTCTGAGCGGCTATGTCGCTGTTATTGTCAAGCTTGTCGGCCTCGAAAACCACCTGAAGATTAGCGAAGCAGCTTCCGTCGTTGAGAGTGAGGAAGCCGAAGGCGTTGCTGGCGCGGATGGAGCGGGCCCAACCCGCTACGGTGATATGCTGATCACTGAATGCTTCGGGAGAGGCAAACAACTTTGATATTTCTGTTCTTTCCATAATCTTCTCCAAATGTATTGTTGTGCGGACAGGCGTCGGTCATATCCGGCTGCTTTGACGGATATGAAAACGAAATATCCGCATATTATCGAATAATTATAGTAATTATACAGCTTTTCGCGGATAAAATCAAGAATAATACGGATATGTTAAAGAAAAATTAAAGAAAAAAGAGACTCGCGCGGAGTCTCTTTTCGCATTTCCGAATACTTATTTTCTCTTTTTTCTCGGCTTCTTTACCGAAAATCCGAAGCTGCCCAGCTTTTTGCCCAGCGCGAAGTATTCGCCGTGGGTATACGCGGTGAGCTGAGCCTTTTCGAGATGAAGCTTTCCCTCGCTGTCCACCAGCTCCTCGTCAACATCCACTCCGACGATATCGGCTATGAACATATCGTGAGTACC
>JAZQNC010000200.1:0-13519 GCA_045627165.1 Eubacteriales bacterium | reverse complement strand
CTTACACCGTAGGCACCGAGAGCGGGACCTACAGGAGGCTGAGCCGTAGCCTTGCCGGCGTCAAGCTGAAGCTTGATATAGCCTGTGATTTTCTTTGCCATTTTGATTATACCTCCGTTTGTGGTAAAAAGGTCGGCGGTTTGCCGATACCGTTTTCGCGGTCATATAGAAATTTAACCGCAAATCGAGGCAGATATGATTTTGCCTCTCCCACTTAAATGGCTTCTCTGTTCAGAGAAGAATACGCTTTTTGAGGAAAATCCTCAGAGGTTGATTGCTTCCACGTCCGCGGAATCAAGCTCGACCGGAGTCTCACGTCCGAACATTGACGCAAGCACCTTGATTTTCTTCTTGTCTTCCGAGATCTCGCGGACAACGCCCACGAAATCCTTGAGAGGACCGGAAACGATTCTGACACTGTCGCCAACCTCGTAGCGAAGCAGTATCTCGTGCTTTTCAATACCGATCTGCTCCACCTCGGCGTCGCTGAGAGGAGTGGGCTTGGAACCGGGGCCTACAAAGCCCGTAACGCCGGTGATGTTGCGGACAACATGCCATGTGGCGTCGGTCATGATCATCTTGATAAGCACATAGGCGGGGAACACCTTGCTTTCGACTTCCTTGGTTTTGGTATTGCCTTCCGCGTCGCTGCCGGTGCTTTCTACGACAGTTTCGACAGGAATGCGAATATCCATAATCATGTCCTGAAGCTGGCGGTTTTCCACTATTTTTTCAAGGTTCGCCTTGACCTTGTTTTCGTAACCCGAATATGTGTGCGCTACATACCATCTTGCTTCGGTGGTAGCGTCGCTGAAGTCGCCCATCGCGGCACCGACCGATCAGACCAGAGAACCCAGCCACATAAGCAGCTTGGAGAACACCCAGTCAAGTCCGCCGACGCAGGCAGACACGATAATGATGCTGACTACTACGACTACAGAGCTTCTGAAGGTCTGCTCGCGGTTGTACCAGACGATCTTCTTCAGCTCGCTCTTGTACTCACGCCAAGCCTTAGCCACACGTTCCTTGAGGGCGGGTTTGTCCTTCTTAGAAGCCTTCTTGACCTCTTCCTTCGCGTCCTTGGCGGGCTTGGAAGCTTCGGTCTCGGAAGCAGCGGTGGTCTTTTCGATATCCGACATTGTCAATCTCCTTACTTGGATTCCTTGTGTACTGTCTGTTTTTTGCAGAACTTGCAGTATTTCTTAAGTTCGATTCTGTCGGGATCGTTCTTCTTGTTCTTCATGGTGTCGTAATTGCGCTGCTTGCATTCGCTGCAGGCAAGTGTGATTCTGACTCTCATTTTTTACCTCCGATAAAATTCTGACAGAACGCCGCGCAGTGTTTTCATACGGGCGTATAAAGCACAATACTCCCGTCTTCCCGCGCCGCGCCCATTTATCTCCCTCGCCGGAGAGCATCGCGCCGCGTGAATCACACAGCAAAAAAACCTCTCCTCAGAGGTAAGGACAGTATAGCATAAATCGCCGTAAATGTCAAACAAATCAGAGAGAATTTCACAAAAGTTCACAATTTTACAATTTTTACAATTCATACCCCTCCGCGTCCCGTACAGGGCGTAAAGTCTTGACAAATCCGGGCAAGTATGATAGAATTGTGTATGATATTATAGGGAGAATATTTTATAATGAATATAAGCGGAAAACAGTTTATAAAACGGCTGCTCACGCTGACCGCCGCCGCTGCTATGCTGGGATGCTGCGGATGCGCGGAGAACGGTACAGGCGGCGGAAACGGAGAAAACGCCATGAACGATACGGAAGAAACCGCAAGAGTTTATACCGCCGACGAGGCGGATCATCTGACCGAGCGCTGGGTCGCCGCGGAGATACCCTTTTCCTCGGAAAAGTATTATACCGCAGAGGAATGTCTGTACGACGTCTGCCTCAACGTTACCTTCACAGCTCCCTCGGGGAAGGAATACGTCATGCCCGGCTTCTGGAACGGAAGACAGGACTGGGCGGTGAGATTCGCCCCCACAGAATGCGGAATGTGGAGCTATATCACCTCCTGCTCCGAGCCTTCGCTGGACGGAATTGCCGGTACTCTCGCCTGCAACGCCTACACCGGGGAGCTTGAAATATATAAGCACGGCTTCGTAAAGGCGGAAAAGGGCAGAAAGTACCTGACCTACGCCGACGGCACCCCCTTCTTCTATCTCGGAGACACTCACTGGAACATGTACGCCGAGGAATACGACAGCGCCGGAAGCAACGCGGGAAACGTCGATACCGATTCCCACTTCAAGGCGATAGTGGACACCCGCGTCAGCCAGGGCTTCACCGTATACCAGAGCGAGCCCATAGATTCTCCCTTCGATCTGACCGACGGCTTCGACAGCTACGACGTTGAGGGCTTCAAAAAAGCCGATCTGTACTACCGGTACATCGCCGAAAAGGGACTGGTCCACGCCAACGCGGAATTCTTCTTCTCCTCCGCCATGTCCTACGCGATTTTCAGGACGGCGGTCAATATGGACAATCCCGAAATATACAGATATCTCGAAGCGATTTCCCGTTACTGGGTGGCTCGCTTCGGCGCGTATCCGGTAATCTGGACTCTGGCGCAGGAATGTGACGACGATTTCTATTATGACCGCGGCGATCAGCGGGTGTTTACCGCCGAAAACAATCCCTGGTGCAAGGTCTGTGAATACATAAACAAATACGATCCATACGATCATCCCCTCAGCGCGCATCAGGAAAACGTGTACTATACCACCGTTACCGGCGTGGGCGGCTCGTCGAAATCCGCCTTTCTCGAAACCCCCGGCCACGACTGGTGGGCTTCCCAGTGGTCGCCCAATATCGCTTCGCCCCAGAACTTCACGATACCCCTCAACTACTGGAAGAACGAAAAGCCCGCGGTTAACTACGAAGGAAGATACTGCGGACTTTGGACGAAGAACTTCGGCGCGAGAGCACAGGGCTGGATATCCTATCTTTCGGGTATGTACGGCTACGGCTACGGCGCGGCTGATATATGGCTCTATAAGAGCACCTACGACCTCAACACCGACAGCAATGACGGAGTGGAGACAATCACAAGCAGTGAAAAATCCTCCTACAAATGGGGAGACACGCTGTTCTTCGAATCGGCGGTCCAGATGGGCTATCTGAAAGCCTTCATGGAGGAAAACGAGTGGTACACGCTTGAGCCTTATTTCGAGGACTATGAGCTGTTCCGTCCCGCCGTTGACGCTAAGAGCTGGTATGTCGGCGCGCACAACGGTTCGGAGCGTTATGTTATCTATTTCTACAATACAGAATACGAGCGCACCGGAACGCTTCTCAGGCTTGACTCCTCGAAGACCTACACCGCCCGCTGGTTCAATCCCCGCACCGGAGAATATACGCTTATCGCTTCGGGCATAGCTCCCGAGGGAGGAAAGTATTCCATTCCCGACAAGGCGCAGGACGGCGGCGACTGGGTGTTCGTCATCAGCGTTGAAGGCTGAAGGACAATTCCGGTATTATCTGAATAAACGGAGAATAACATCATGACAAATCGTGAAAGAATGCAGGCTGTTCTCAATTTTGAGAAGCCCGACGACCGCCTTCCCATGGTGGAATGGGCAAGCTGGTGGAATCTTACCCTTGACGCATGGCACGCTCAGGGACTTGACCCTTCCGTTCCCTGGGACAGAATATGCACGACTCTCGGACTGGACTACAACCGTCAGTTCTGGTTTCCTCAGAAGGCGGGAAGCTGTCCCGGCCCGAAATACCACGGCGGTCCCATTATGGAAACCGAGGAGGACTACGAGGCTCTGCTTCCGCACCTCTATCCCTCAAACGGCATAAACGGGACAGTAAACGCTCTGAAGGCTCTCAAGCCCATGCACGACGCGGGAGACGTGTTTATCTGGTTCTCCATGGACGGCGGCTTCTGGTTTCCGCGAACGCTGTTCGGCATAGAGAATCACCTCTTCTCCTTCTATGACTATCCGGAGCTTTATCACAGGATACTCGACGATCTCGCCGAATATCAGCTCCGCAGCATGGAGAAGATATATGAGGTCTGCACTCCCGAATTCATGACCATTGCCGAGGATATGTCCTACAACAACGGTCCCATGCTCTCCGAAGATCTCTTCAACGAATTCATCGCCCCCTATTACCGCAAGGTCATTCCCTATATAAGAGAACACGGCACCAAGGTGATCGTCGATACCGACGGCGACGTTACTAAGATGATCCCCTGGCTTCGCGCCGCGGGCGTGCAGGGCGTGCTTCCCCTCGAAAGACAGGCGGGAGTGGACATAAACTTCATACGGGAAACCTATCCCGATTTCATCATGATGGGCGGCTTCGACAAGATGACCATGCGCCTTCCCGTCGGCTCGGAGGAGGCGATGAGAGGTGAATTCGAGCGCATATTCCCCGTAATGCGCAGCGGAGGCTATATCGCCTCCGTTGACCACCAGACTCCCCCCGACTGCCCGCTTGAACGCTATCACGTCTACGTCGATATGCTCCGCGAATACAGCGAAAAGGCTGTAAGAGGCTGACAGGACCGATTCGCGGAGGCTTTCCCGATTTTTTTGCCAGATGAACACCACGAAAAATTTTCTGCGCAGAAACATGCTCATTTTCATTTCGGCGATAACCGCCTTCGCGGTGGTCGTCGGAGCGTATTTCTGCATTGACGCAAAACACAATATGGAAAACAGGCGGTACGGCAGCAGGGCTCCCGAAGTCATCGGCGGCTGCGAACACTTCTATTATGACCGTCTCGACAGAAACGAGCAGCTTATATACAACGCTCTGCTCACCGCTGTTTCGGACTGCGGGAATGTCACCGAGGTTATCAACTGCAGCGCGGATATGAACGACCTTGACAGAGCGGTACGCGCCCTCCGCGCCGACCGTCCCGATCTCGTCTCGCTTTCCTGTGCTTCCTTTGCCCTCGATACCGGCTGGGGAAGCGTCCGGGCGGATATAGAATACTCCCTCACCCCCGACGAGATCAGAGAGTGCGTAACAAGGGTGGAAGCCCGCATGAACGAAGTGCTGTCGGATGTACCCGAGGGGCTGGACGATTACTTCACGGTCGAGTTTCTGCACGACGCGATCACCTCGGGATGTACCTGCAGGGCCGCGGACCGGGGCGAAAACAGCCTGTATTTCGACAGCGCCTATGCCCTGTGCGGCGTCGGCTCATCGGCGGGTTATGCCGCGGCGATGAATATCCTGTGCCGCACGGCGGGACTGGACTGTATCTCGGTTTACGGTACATATAACGGCGAGCCTCATGTCTGGAACATAGTATGGTGCGGCGGCATCCCCTGCCACACGGACGTTTCGGCTGACGACGCGGAGCCGGTTTTCGCTCCCGACATGAGCCTTCACGGTTATCTTTGTCTGAGCGACGGCGCGATATACGCCGATCATATTCCCGACAGCTCCTTCATGCTTCCCGAATGCGGCGAAAGCGGACACGATTACTACGCTCAGAACGGACTTTACGCCGCCGACCTCGGACGCGCAAAGGAGATAATCGGAAAGGGCATAAAAAGCGCAGCGGAAAGCGGCGGGGACTGCATAGAGCTCTGCGCCGATTTCAACTGCGACGCGGACGATGTTTCGGATATCGTATCCTCTGCCATCGCATCGGAGCCTTCTCTGCCCTACAAGCCCGTCTGCCGCGTCATAAACGCGCGGGGAAATTCCGGAGCGTACAGCATACTGCTGTTCGCAAAGCGGTAATTATCCGGTATATGCCGGTCTTATACATACAAGTACGAAGAAAGGAAGCCTTCGCCGACGCGGAGGCTCAAGTAAATAAAAATGATCAAAGCTGCAATAATGGGCTATGGAGTCATTGGACAGGGATGCGCCGAGGTTCTGCGCAGAAACGCCTGCGTCATCGCAGAAAACGCGGGTGAAGGCATAGAGCTGAAAAGAATACTCGATCTGCGGGATTTTCCCGGAGACGCAAACGAGGCGCTTGTCACTCACGATTTCAACGATATACTGAATGACGGCGAGATATCCGTCGTAATCGAGACAATGGGCGGCAAGGGCGCGGCATACAGATTTACAAAGGCTCTGCTCGAAGCCGGTAAGAGCGTCGTTTCCTCCAACAAGGAGCTGGTGGCGTATTACGGCGACGAGCTGCTGAGCATTGCCGAGGCAAAGGGCGTGTCCTACCGCTTCGAGGCAAGCACCGGCGGCGGCATACCGATAATCACTCCTCTCTCCGATTCGCTCGCCGCAAACGACATTACCGAAATAAGAGGAATAGTCAACGGCACCTCAAACTATATCCTCACCGAAATGCAGAAGGGCGGAAGCTTTGAAGCCGCTCTGCGCGAGGCTCAGGCAAAGGGCTACGCCGAAGCAGACCCCACCGCCGACGTGGAGGGTATCGACGCCTGCCGCAAGATATGCATTCTCGCGGCGATGGCCTTCGGAACTCTCTTCTCTCCCGAAAGCGTGGAGACGCAGGGAATCTCGAAGATAACGCCTGAGGATATTAGAGCCGCGGAGGATGCGGGCTGCGCGATAAAGCTCATCGCCTCCGCCAAAAAGGACGAAAACGGAAGGATAGCTCTGTCGGTCAGACCCGAAAGAGTTCCGCCCACGGATATGCTCTATAACGTCAGCGGCGTATACAACGGCATCTCGGTTTACGGAAACGCTGTGGACTGCGTATTCTTCTACGGTCCCGGCGCGGGAAGCCTTCCCACCGCAAGCGCGGTAATAGGCGACGTTGTTCGCATAGCAAAGGGCGAGGGCAGCTACAAAAGCGCGGGACGCTGGACAAAAGTCTGACCCGGAACGGAAATTCGATCAGTATCACGCATTAAATATATGATTGTGAGGCAGTGAATATGGAACACAGAATATTCGCAAGATACCCGATAGGCAACCCCAAGAGAGGATGGAAGCAGGATAATTTCATACTCTCCACCTTTTCGGTAAGAGCAAAAGACACCCGTGAAACGATGGAAAATCTCGTGAACTGCGGCTTCAACCTTATCGAGACCGCCTGGTGTCCCCACGACGTGTCCGAGGCAGCTCTCCGCTATGCGGAGCAGCTGGGAGTGGACGTACTATATCAGGATTTCTCGGTATTCGGAGGAATGCAGGAGCGTAATCTTGAACGTCACATAGACGCGGAGACGGCGAAAAAGGTGGATGAGCATCTGCGCAGCTACCGCCGCTGCATAGGCACCTACGTCTGGGATGAGCCCTACGTTCACGATCAGCTTGAGGAAGCGCGCTATCAGACCGATCTGTTCCGCGCCTGCTCGCCCGAAAAGCTGGCGTTTACCGTTGCCATCCCCAGCTACAACAGCAAATACACCTGGCAGAACGGCAAATTCGCCGACTATCTCGAGGACTACTGCTCCACGATAGAGCCTGAGGTCCTTTCTCTCGACTATTATCCCATAGGACTGGGCGGCTATACTCCCGAAACACAGCTCGACAACTCCCTTATGTGGTGCGATCTCGGACTTATGCGCGTGCTTGCCGCAAAGCATAAGCTTCCGCTGTGGTTCTATTATCAGGGACTGCCCATGCACGGATACGGTGATTTCAGTTTCCCCATGGTGCGCTGCTCCATGTACGCCGCCGTCATGTACGGCGCGAAGGGACTTCAGCAGTATACCGCCAACGGCTCTGTCATCGACGGCAACGGCAAGAAGGGACCCTTCTTCGAAAAGCAGAAGGCCATTCACAGGGAATTTGCCGCTCTCGGCAACACTCTCATGGCTCTTGACAGCAGATACGTCTTCCACAGCCCCGACCTGCTTCCCGGCTGCGAGTATCACGAGGGTCTGTACGACGATATCTCTCTCAGCGCGGTACTGGCAGACAAGCCTCTGCCGAAGCGCGTTTCTGTGGGCGAGCTTACCGACGCTTACGGTCATGATTATCTGCTCATTCTCAACCGCGACTTCGACTGCGCCCAGGAGGTAGACCTGCCGCTCAGAGGAGATTTCAACATTTACCGTGTGAGCCGCGTTGACGGTCACGAAAAGTACATCGCCAAGACCGACAGCATCTTCGCCACGCTCGAAGCCGGCGACGCCATGCTCCTTCGTCTCCAGAGCGGCGATGAAGAGCCCTATACTCTCGAATACATGATAGAGAAATAATAAAAAAGTCAAGATGAACATCCGTAATTTCCGCGGAAGCGACATAGAGCTTATCCCCGCTCTGTGGCAGAGCGATATGCCCTTTATCACGGTGAACCGTGAGTATTTCATACGCAAGATCGTCCTCGAGGAGAATTTCCTGCCCGAAGGCTTTTTCGTCGCGGAGGAGGAGGGAAATATCCTCGGCTTTGTCTGCGCGGTATACCGCCGCACTCCGATATGCGCGGGCATTCCCATGGAGACCGACAGAGGCTGGATCTCCGCCTTCTGCATCCCCGACCGTTCACGTACCGACGAGGTCGGCGGCGCGCTGCTCGAAAGCGCCGAGAGCTTTCTCGCCGCGAATGGCAGGACCGCGCTGAGCACCGGATTCTTCCCGCAGTACTTCACTCAGGGAATCGAGGAAAATCTCTGTCCCGAATATGTGTCCTGCTTTGAAAAGCATGGATGGAAGGGCGCGAGAAGCTATTCGCTGTCCATGCCTCTCGGAAAATACTCCACGTCGGAGGAAACGCTCGCAAAGCGCGAAGCTCTCGAAAAGGACGGCTTTTACATCGGAGAGCTGCGGGACGGATATCTTCTCTCGCTGCTTGACCCGAAGGCTCCCTTCAGCAGCGTCAGCTGGTCCTATGAGTTCAAAATGAGACTCGCCGAGCTTGATTTCGGCTGCATAAGGATCGCCGCGCTCAACGGCTCGGTCATCGGAGCGGCAGCCTGCAATGACCGCACCGCGCCCGACGGACGGTTCGGTCCCTTCGGAGTTGATCCCTCTCTGCGGGGTAAGGGCATAGGAAGCGTACTGCTGGACGACACTCTGTGCGAGATGAAGCGCAGAGGATATAAAAACGCCTGGATGCAGTGGGTAAGCGACGTCGGAAGCGCATATCACCTCTACACAAAGGCGGGATTTGTCAAAAACAACACCTACCTCACCTTCTCGAAGAACATCGGCTGAGCCGACACCGATATGCCTGACAGATTCAAGCTGAAATACGGATTCATTTACCGCGTCATTGCCGGAGAGCATATCATCTTTCCGGGCAGAGAGGCTGCCGCGGCTGTCGGAGGTTTTTTCGTGGCTACCTCATCGGGGTATCTCGTCATGCAGGCTCTGCGGAACGAGACCGGAATTGCCGGGCTTGTTTCTCTGCTCACCGACAGCTACGAGGTCAGCGCCGAGCGTGCGGAGGCCGACATAATCGCCTTTCTCTCTAATCTTTCGGAGCTTGGGATTCTTGAGGTAATTCGGGCTTGATGCTCAATGCTCACATACCGGCAGGGGTATTTTTCTGCCGGTATTTTTCTGCCTCGATCGGATATCTCTGTACGCGGTCGGGTCGGAAAAAGAAAATCCTATCACAGGCGCGGCAGGCACTATACATAAAAAATTTAATAAATTACTGTGGCAAATAATTTCTTTATATGATATAATATTATAAGGATTTTTTTGCGTTAAGCACGATCATATACGGTATATACATTAAAAAAAAGGATGAGCCTATGAAATTCGCATTTCTCGGAGTGGGCAATATGGCGGGAGCTATAATCGGAGGGATCACCTCCGGCGGCACGGAATGCTCCGACATTCTGCTCTACGACTGTGATAAGGAAAAATACACCCCCTACCTCGGACGGGGCTTCGTATGCTGCGACAGCGCGGAAAGCGCGGTATGCGGCGCGGATTACATATTTCTTTCGGTAAAGCCCCAGAATTTCGCCGAGCTGCTGGGCGCGATAAAGGACAGCGGCGTATCGCTTGAGGGCAGGACCTTCATCTCCATAGCCGCGGGGATCTCAACGGGATACATAAGAGAAGCTCTGGGCTGTCCCGCCGCCGTTATACGCACAATGCCCAACACTCCTCTGCTCATCGGAAGGGGAGTCACCGCTCTCTGCCGCGGCGAGGGCGTGACCGACGAGGCCTTCGAGTGCGTAAAGAACGTATTTGCGACGGGTTCTTCGGTATATATTCTCGACGAAAGCGAGATGAACCGCGTTATATCCGCGACCTCATCCGCGCCCGCCTATGTGTACCTTTTCATCAAGTCCGTATACGATGCGGCAATCGCCCAGGGGCTTGACTACGAGGGTATGCGCGAGAGCATCTGCGACATGGTGATCGGCTCCGCGGAGCTGGTGAAGCAATCGCCTAAGACCTTCGACGAGCTTATCTCCATGGTCACCTCAAAGGGAGGCACCACTCAGCGCGCCATGGACGTGTTCGCTTCGCACGATTTTGCCGGAATAATGAAAGAGGCAATGCAGGCCTGCACCGACCGCGCCGACGAGCTCGGAAAATAAACCAAAACTTTATGAGAGGACAAAGCAACATTGGCTGACACATCAAATCAGAAAAAAGGCTTTTTCGCCCGCGTATTCGACACGCAGAAGGTAGGTCCCGGCGTACCTAAGGAGCCGAGAGGACCGCTCAATCTTCCGAACTTTTTCAAATACTACGGAAGAAACGCCACGACGCTGCTGAAAATCAATCTGCTCTACGTCTTCGGCAACTTTCCCTTTCTTTTCGCGCTTTACGCCATGACCGGCAATCTTAATATCAACAGCTTCGGCGCGGCTTCACATATCTTCCCTCAGCTCTACGGCGCGATGACCCTGACCGGCAATATCACTCCGGCTTCCATGGCTCTCTTCGGAATCCACGGAGTGCAGTCCACCGTATCGCTGATGACTCCCGCGACCTACGTTTTCTTCGGTCTGTCGCTGCTCATCATCTTCACTCACGGGCCGGTGAACACGGGCTGCACCTATCTTATCCGCAGTCTCGTCCGCGGAGACCCCATCTTCTTCCTTTCCGATTTCGGCTACGCCATAAAGCGCAATTTCAAGCAGTCCGAGATCATCGGAATCCTCGACTGCCTCATCTACGGTCTGCTGGCGTATAATATCACACTGTCCTATTTCAATTTCAATTCCTACAGCGTGGGACTGGTATTCTACGCGAATATAGCCATACTTGTCCTGTATACGATAATGCGCTTCTACATATATCTCATGCTCATCACCTTCGACCTCTCCACCTTCAAGATATACAAGAACGCATTCATCTTCGCCATGGTCAACGGAGGCCGCAACCTCGTGGCTCTGCTTGGCATCGCCGCGATGGTGATACTGACCTACGCGATACTCGCAATATTCCTTCCTCTCGGCATCCTTATCCCCATGTTCATCATGATCTCCAGCGGCGCGTTCATGGGAGCCTACGCCGCGTGGCCTAAGATAAAGGAAGTCATGATAGACCCCTACTATGTCTCGGACGAAGAGCAGGAAGAAAAGCCCCTCTTTACCGACATGGGCTGATTATATTCGCCCCTGCAAGCCAACAATACCAAATACAAATTCTGTGAGGTTTCAAAATGGTTTATTCTGTCTATGTGGAACGCCGCAGCGGCAACGATGCGGAAGCGAAAGCCCTTTTCTCCGAAATCAGAAAAAATCTTCTGATAGACTCCGTAAAGGAAGTCAGATATTTTAACCGCTACTTTGCCGAGGATATCTCAGCCGAGGTATTTGAGCGTGCTGTCAATACGATATTCTCCGAGCCCCAGACCGACATTGCGAAACCTTCTCTTGATATCGACGAAGCCGCAGACGGATGCAGAATCCTTGCCGTGGAATACCTTCCCGGTCAGTTCGATCAGCGCGCCGATTCCTGCGAACAGTGCATCCAGATAATCGCGGGCGGCGACCGTCCTCTTATCCGCACCGCAAAGATATATGTGCTTTACGGCGACATTTCGGACGCTGATTTCGAGCGCATAAGAAAGTACGTCATCAACCCTGTGGAATCCCGCAGCGCGGACCTTGCCGAGCCCGAAACTCTCCACACCGTATACGACATTCCCGAAACGGTCGAGACTCTTACCGGCTTTATCTCTCTCGGCGCTGAGGAATACGAAGACTTCGTAAAGAAATACTCCCTCGCCATGGACGCGGGAGATGTGGAATTCTGTCAGAAATATTTCCGCGACATCGAAAAGCGCGATCCCACTATGACAGAGCTTCGCATGATAGACGCTTACTGGTCGGATCACTGCCGTCACACCACCTTCCTCACCTCCATCGAGGACATAACCATCGAGGATGAAAACATAAAGGCGGCCTTCGAGAACTACACCGAAAAGCGCGGCTTCTATTACGGCGATAAAAAGCGCGATATCACCCTTATGGACATCGGAACTCTCGCCGGCAAGTACCTGCGCAGAACGGGAGAGCTTACCGGTCTCGACGAATCCGAAGAGATAAACGCCTGCTCGGTTAAGGTCAAGGTAAAGACTTCTCAGGGCGACGAGGACTGGCTGCTGATGTTCAAGAACGAGACTCACAACCACCCCACAGAAATCGAGCCCTTCGGCGGCGCGGCTACCTGTCTCGGCGGCGCACTCCGTGACTCGCTTTCGGGACGCGCCTATGTATATCAGGCAATGCGCGTGACTGGCGCAGGCGACCCCCGTATTCCCGTTGCCGACACCATACCCGGCAAGCTTCCCCAGTCAAAGCTCACAGTCACCGCCGCCAACGGATACAGCTCCTACGGCAACCAGATAGGTCTTGCCACCGGCGGCGTATATGAAGTATATCATCCCAACTATGTCGCAAAGCGTCTCGAGATCGGCGCTGTCGTGGGCGCGGCTCCGATAGCTAACGTTATCCGCGAATGTCCCGTTCCCGGAGACGTGGTAATACTTCTCGGCGGACGCACGGGACGCGACGGCTGCGGCGGAGCTACAGGCTCCTCCAAGGCGCACACCGAGGAATCTCTCACCACCTGCGGCGCAGAGGTTCAGAAGGGCAATCCTCCCATCGAGCGCAAGATCCAGCGTCTTTTCCGCACTCCCGAGGTAACGCGGATGATCATCCGCTGCAACGACTTCGGCGCGGGCGGCGTATCGGTTGCCATCGGCGAGCTTGCCGACGGTCTTGACATAGACCTTTCTCTCGTTCCCAAGAAATATGACGGTCTGGACGGGACCGAGCTTGCCATCTCCGAATCCCAGGAGAGAATGGCTGTCGTGGTCCATCCCGAAAACAGGGACGCTTTCATCGAGGCGGCAAAGCGCGAGAATCTCGAAGCTACCGCTGTCGCTTTTGTCACCGAAGAGCCCCGTCTGGTAATGCACTGGAACGGCAATACCATCGTTGACATTTCCCGCGAATTCCTCAACTCCAACGGCGCGAAGAAGCACTCCACAGTCGTAATAAAGAAGGAAGACCTCGAAGGTCTTTACTGCGGACTTTCCTCTCTCGCCGACGAGAATAACCCCGAAGCCTCCTTCAAGGCTCTGCTCTCCGACCTCAACATATGCTCTCAGAAGGGTCTGGTTGAGCGTTTCGACTCCTCAATCGGAGCTTCCACCGTCGTAATGCCCTACGGCG
>JAZQNC010000199.1:0-4240 GCA_045627165.1 Eubacteriales bacterium | reverse complement strand
GATCCGACTTCCTTCGCAATGCGTGATCTCGGCGGCGGATATTACTCGATAAAGAATCTCAGATATTTCAACGATTTCTCGGATACAGTGCTTCACTGGTCGGTTGAGCGCAACGGCGAGGAAACAGCTTCGGGCGATTTCACTCTCCAGACGGCACCCCAGTGCGAGAGCACGGTTCATCCCGATTTCAAACCCTTCGGTTTCGGCATATACTATATTAAGTTTACTCTTCTTACAAAGACGCCTCACGAATGGGCAAACTCCGGACATGAGCTCGGCTTCGAGCAGTTCAAGGTGGAACCTCAGCGTCCCGCAATGGGAATGCACGGCGGCCGTCCTCCGATGTTCGGCGGCGAAAGACCGGATTTCAGACCCTTTGAGCGTTTCGGCTTGATGACCGTTGAAAGCGGAGACAGATATATTTCGGTATATGCCGGCGAAAACGAATACGTGTTCGATTGGGAAAAGGGCAGCCTCACCGACATAATCGCCGACGGAAAGCATCTGATAAAGAAGCCTCTTCGCCTGACGGTATGGCGCGCTCCCACAGATAACGACCGCAATATCAGAGGACACTGGCAGGGCGCAGGCTTTGACCGCGCTTTCGAGAAGTGTCTCGAAGAGCTGACATGCACCAATGAAGGTCATCGCTGTGTGCTGAAAACAAAGCTCAATCTCGGCGGCTACACCAACAAGCCAATACTTGTCACCGATGTGACCTATGAGATCTTCTCAAACGGCTCGCTTAAAATCACGAACCATGTTCACGTCAGCGACGTTCCCTTCCTGCCGCGCTTCGGCTATGAGATAGTCATGGGCGAAAATACCGAGAACTTCTCATACTTCGGACGCGGACCGGTCGAAAGCTACTGCGACAAGCGTCTGGCTTCCTGGGTATCAAGATTCGATACCACGGTTACCGACAATTTCGAGCACTATATCTTCCCGCAGGAGAATTCCTCCCACGACGACGCTCTCTGGGCAAGTGTTTCCCATGTAGGCGGCCAGGGAATAGTATTTACCGCCGAACCCGAAAAGGTATTCACGGTCAACGCTTCGCATTACAGCACCGAACAGCTGACGAAGACCGCCCACGATTACGAGCTTGTGCCTTCACGCGATACCTTCGTGAATATCGACTACAGACAGAGCGGTATCGGCTCCAATTCCTGCGGTCCGGGCCTTGACGGTGTATGGCAGCTGAATGAGAAGGATTTCGATTTCTCCTTCACTCTCCTTCCCTGCTTTGTAAACGACGTGAATCCTTTCATGGTCAACCGTTTCCCCTTCCCTCCGAGACACTGAAAAACGCTGACCTGTATTCCGTAAGATAGAATTTTCCGCCCGCGTGACATTATTCCGCGGGCGGATTGCGTTATTGCGGAAATTATCGAAAACGGTGCTCGGATGATTGAAAAGTTTACGTCTTTGTGATATTATAAGCGTTGAGAATAAGTATAACGAGTGAGGTAAAAAATGGTACATCTGAGAAAAGCTGACGAGAGAAACGTCTGGGAGCTTATCGGACTTGACGTATACGAGGAACAGCAGGGATATGTTTCTTCAAACATCACCAGCATAGTCGATGCGTATCTTGCGCTGTCGGAGGGAAAGCACGCCTATCCCTTCGGTATCTATGACGACGACACACCGGTAGGCTTCATTATGGTACAGTATGACCTGTCCGACGAGCCCGAAATAGAGAAGGACTGCTACACCATCCGCAGAATCATGATAGACAAACGCTATCAGCACCGAGGCTACGGCAGAAAGGCGCTGCAGCTTGCGCTTGATTTTATCAGGACCGAGCCATGCGGCAAGGCGAATTACTGCTTCCTTTCCTTCAAGCCCTGGAACGAAAACGCCCACAGGCTCTATAACGAAATGGGATTTGTGGATACCGAATTTTATGACGGCGATGAGCTTATCGCCGTAAAGAGATTTGACTGATATGACGGAGGTTTGTATCGGCAGCAGAATTATCGTTGTGGGATGTCCGGGAAGCGGAAAGAGCACGTTATCACGAAAGCTGCGCGATATTACCGGTCTTCCCCTCTTTCACCTCGACAATATCTGGTGGAAAGCTAATGGTACTCATGTAACCCGCGAGGAGTTCGATATCAGACTCGCCGAGGTCATCGGCGGAGAGAGCTGGATCATCGACGGCAACTACAGCCGCACCCTTGAGGTGAGGATAAAGGCCTGCGATACTCTGATATTCCTCGATTTTGACGAAGATGTGTGCATGAGCGGTATTACCGAAAGAGTGGGGAAAAAGCATTCCGATATTCCATGGATCGAAAGGTCGGTGAGTCCGGAGCTTGCCGAAACAGTGCGGGGATACCGTGGAGAACAGAGACCGAAGCTTATCGGCCTGCTGGAAAAATACGGCGATATGAATATAATAATCTTCGGAACGCGCCGCGAAGCCGACGAATGGCTTGAAACGATTGCGCGAAAATAAGAATATCCCGCAGTTTCGGTCATGCCGATCCTGCGGGAACTGTTTTTATGAGGGATGAGCCGTTTATTTATCGGTATAGTCCATATCGACTATCTTTATCATGACCGAGGTGAAGAGAGGGAGCGAGAGGTAAAGCGTGAATTTTCCCGAGGTGAAATACTCCTCGCTGACAAGCTCAAGGTCTTTTTCATCGTCGAGACGGTAGATCAGAGCTTTTCTGTTTTCGCCCACATTGTCAAATGCCACAGATACGAAAGCCTTTCCTTTTGTGTCGTCCTCGCTGTAATGTGTGAGCATGACCGCCGTAGCCGAACCGTCGGTGGCTGCGCAGGAATAAATATCATCTGCCGGCGCTTCGGTAGGAATCCAGTTTCCGAGACGCTTGAGATCACGGAACATCACGAAAGGATAATAACCCTTGCGGCATTTGCCGCCGTTCTCAAACATACCGTTCATCGCGCTTGGCTGAGCGTCGTAGTACATGAGAATGTCGAGAGGCTGAGCCTGTCCGACGCACATTGCTCCGGTGATGAAGGACGCGCCTTTAAGACCCTGCTCGGATTTTATGGTGTATATCCAATCCTCGCCGAGCCAGCCGTGAACGTAGTTCCACTCGTTGAGTATCGTCTCGGTGCCGCCGAGACCGTGCTTTTCAAGCAGCTTCTGAGCTGTCTGTATCGTCTCGGCAAAGTTTTCGAGATACCCGCCGTACCAGTGATACGAGAAGAAATCGAGAGGAATATTGTCGCTGTGTACTCTCTCGAGAAAATCGTCCACGAAGGAGGTTCCCGACCAGAGAGTGCAGAAGGCGGGACCGCCGATCTTCAGATTCGGGAAGCAGGATTTCAGATGCTTTGCCGCCGTGCAGTAAAGCTCGATAAACTGCTCGTCCGTGCCCTGCCAGCAGGGATTCGAGCCGTCGGCGTTGCGGCAGTCGGGTTCGTTCCATATCTCCCAGTAGGTGATATTGTAGTGGAAGCCGTCAGCCCAGCCCTCGTTGTAGTGGCGGATGATATGCTCGCATATCCTTGCCCATTTGCCGAAATCGGAAGGAACGCGGGTGCCGTACTTTATTCCGTGTTCTATGGATGCGCCGAGACGGTAAAATATTCCCGTTCCGGCGGCAAGGGTATTTTTCACACAGCCGTCAGTTGCGATGAAGAAATAGTTCTTTGGGTCGTTTTCGTCGGCGTCGAAGTTCTTGAAAATACGGTGAACGTCAACGGTATGCTCTCCGCCGTAGCCGCCGTAAAACGAAGCGTCGTGATTTCTCGCCATCGGAATTTCGAGAGCCATGTATTTGTCGAAGTTGTTGTTGTTTACCCGGACATTGGGAGCGGAAGGACCGTTGTTCACGCTGTTCATCTGTTTTATCGTTCCGCAGGTTTTTGATGCGTCTACATGGATAAGCATATATGATTCTCCTTTACCGTTAATATACTGATATTGTAACACAGTATTCTCGGCGTGTCAAGAGAATTATGATACTTGCGGTGTATATCATTGAAAAAGGCAAGTCACGCAGAACAAAGAAAATCCTGTCTCATTTGAAACAGGACTTAGCATTGAGATTACCGATATAATCAGCTTTTTTTACCAAACATTATAGGCCGATTTTCATTCCTTAACGCGCCGTCGAGGCGCATATCACTGCACGAAGTGCAATATCACGTCCGAAGGACATATCACATTCCGCGAAGCGGAATATATCACTGAAAAAAGCAAGTCCCGCGACTTGCTTTTTTCCTGGTGCCGGTGGCGGGACTTGAACCCGCA
>JAZQNC010000198.1:0-4357 GCA_045627165.1 Eubacteriales bacterium | reverse complement strand
CGGAGCGGACGCGCCGCGGCACTGCCCTTAAAAGCAAAAATCAAATCAAGCGATACCAGCGAATGCAGTTACTGCCCCATGAAAGCAGTCTGCCGTTCCGCGATAAAATAAAACCAAAGGAGAGGATCTCATGGAAGAATGGACATTACAACAGCAGAACGCGATCAATTCACGCGGACGCACTCTCCTTGTATCCGCGGCAGCAGGTTCAGGCAAGACCTCTGTCCTTACCCGACGCATAATAACCCGAATTACTGACAGTGACGATCCTTTGGACATTTCGAGAATACTCGTCGTAACCTTTACCCGTGCCGCCGCTGCCGAACTGAAAAAGAGGATTGCTTCCGCGCTGGATGATGCGCTCGCCGCCGACCCGCACAACGAAAAGCTTGCCGGACAGCGGCTGCGCCTGGGAAGCGCAAGCATTTCGACCATTGACAGCTTCTGTTATGATCTCGTAAAAAAGAATTACAGCGCTCTCGGACTTCCCGCCAACCTCATGATTATCGACAGTGCCGAGTCTGATGTTCTCCGCTCCTCCGTAAGGGACGAAGTCATTGATGAATTCTATACAAATGACAAAGACGGAGTATTCGGAAATTTCGTAAACAATTTCGTGACCACTGACGACAGCTCTCTGAATGATTCTTTTATCGCTGTATACAGCTCTCTCACCGCTTTTCCCGAAGGCGTTGAGAGCATTAACCCGGAGAAAAGGAAAGTCGAAAATGACGGGGTTATGCCGTTATGGCAGAAAATCCTCTGCGATCACGCCCGTATTACGGCGGAACACTATATCCCGATATTCGAGCAGGCTCTGGACTATATAGAATGCGATGAAAAATTCATAAAGAAATTCAAAGCTATTTTTGAAACGCTAATCAGCGAACTTCGCAATCTGCGTGATTCATGCGAGAAAGGTTATGACGCGGTACGTTCGGCATTGTCATTCGACTCTGCAAAGCTTTCAAGTGCTTCCTGTCCCAAAACCGATGAGATCGAGTTTTACAAAGATATGCGTAAAGATCTGATAAAAGATATCAGGAAGCTCAGAGACAGTGATTTCTCATATTCCGAAGAGGAAGCCGCCGCGCTCAATGAACGCAGTGACAGACTCAGCGAGGTGCTTTACAGGCTGCTGAAACGTTTTGAAGAGCGTTTTTTGAACGAAAAGCTCAGGAGAGGCAGAATTGATTTTTCCGATGTGGAAAGGTTTTCATATCAGCTGCTCTATGACGCCGACGGAAACAAAACACAGTTTGCCGCCGAAACCTCCGCATGTTTCGACGAGATTTACATAGACGAGTATCAGGATGTAAACGAGCTGCAGGACGCGATATTCTCCGCTGTCGCAAAAAACGATAACCGCTTTATGGTCGGCGATGTAAAGCAGAGTATTTACGGATTCCGCGGTTCAAATCCTGAGCTGTTCTCTTCGTACCGTGATGCCTTTCCACTGTACGACGAAAATGACGGCAATACATCCGGTACCATATTCCTGTCGGATAACTTCCGCTGTGACCGCAATATCATTGATTTTACAAACATCGTATTTGATACGGTCTTCAACTGCGGAAACAGTAAGATTTCCTATTCGGAAGCGGAAAAGCTCATCTGCTCAAAGAAAGCCGACACTCAAAAGGGATATCCCGTTGAGGTTTGTCTTGTCGAAAAGCCCCAGAACAAACAGAAAAAATCCGCTCCCGATACGGACGAATCCCCGGCAGAGGGCGGCGACATTGATGAGGAAAAGCTCGAAGCGATAGGCGAAGTAGAATATACAGTCAAACGCATACAGGAGCTTATCGACAATGAAGGATACCGTCCGGGCGATATAGCAATTCTGCTGAGAAGCAATAAATCGCAGGCTGAATTATTCGAGACGGCTCTGAAAAAGCTGAATATCCCCTCCTTCAACGCGACAAAAACCAGCTTTTTCGAAAACGCCGAAATCCTGCTCATGCTTTCTCTGCTTAACTGCATAGACAATCCGTCAAGAGACATTTATCTTGCGGGTACGCTGCGCAGTCCGCTGTTCGGTTTTACGCTGGATGAGCTGGTAATAATACGCCGGACAAACCGGGATGGTTCACTGTTTGAGGCACTGAAAAAGTATACCGCCGACAACAGCTTCAAAAAGGGCGAATATTTTCTTGACCGTCTGAACGCCTACCGCGAGTATGCGTCTTCTCAGTCGGCAGACAAGCTGATATGGTATATATACCGGGATACTTCCATGCTGTCGCTTGTATACGACAACGACAAGAACAGTTCCGGCGCAAGACGCAAGAACCTTATGCTTCTTTACGATTTTGCGCGCAAGTACGAATCCAATGCTTTCAGAGGTCTGTACAGCTTTATCTGCTATATCAATGATATAATCAACAATAAATACAATTTCCCGATCAACGCCGATTCGGACAAAAACGACAAGGTTCAGGTCATGTCGATACATAACGCCAAGGGTCTGGAATTTCCTGTTGTGTTTTTGTGCAGCTGTTCCAAGGAATTTAACGACAACGACGGAAAAAAGAGCATGTTGTTTACCCGCGAGCTCGGACTTGTCTCGAAGCTCACCGATGAAAGCGGCACAATAAAATACGATCCGCCTATTCGTGAAGCGGCGGTACTCGCCCAGCTCGGCAATGAACGCAATGAAGAAGCAAGGATTCTCTACGTTGCGCTGACGCGCGCCAAAGAAAGACTTATCATTACGGGAACGGTCGACAGTCTTGCCAAAGATATCGTTAATGAATATGAAAGCGCATTTGCCGACGAGTATCTCATTTCAAAATCAAAATTTTATATGAAATGGATCCTTACGGCGCTTGCGCGAAACAGTCAAAGCGACTGCTTCCGTATAACTCCAGTTCCGTTTGGCTTTTCCGAAGCACAGGAAAATATCCGCACCGCTCAGGAGGAGCGAATCACGCCTGATAACGTGCTTGTCGAAAATATCAGAAAATCCTTTGACTACGTATATCCCTATGAGTATCTTACAAAGCTGCCCGCAAAGCTTTCCGTTTCAAAGCTGTCGCCTTCCGTACTCGACGATGACGGCGAAAGCGACGAGCTTGAAAAAAATGAAGTGAGATTCACCGAAACACCATCTTTCATGGTCGATGACAATTCCGTATCATCAGCCTCCGGAGCAAAACACGGAACCGCAACTCACCTTTTCATGCAGTTCTGTGATTTTTCTCTGACAGTCCAAAACGGCGTTGAAGCGGAAATACAGAGACTGACAGACAGGCATTTCATCGACAGGGCAACCGCGTCTCTGATAAATGTATATCAGCTCAAAAAGTTTTTTGGCAGCGAGCTTTTTGCCGAGCTGTCAGCCTGCAGAAAGATGTGGCGTGAAACCCGTTTTAATATACGTCTTGACGCGGCGATGTTCACAGAAGACAAAGAACTGCGCAATTCTCTGAACGGAGAAAGCCTGCTGGTTCAGGGAGTCATCGACTGTTTCTTTATCACGGACGATGACCGTCTGGTACTGGTTGATTATAAAACCGACTATATTCCGCCGGAGATTTCCGCGGACAGAGAGGCTGCCGAAAAAATGCTTGTCGAGCGTCACCGACTGCAGCTGAGCTATTACCGCGAGGCGTGCAGCCGTATCATGTGCCGAAAGGTTGACGAAGTTCTGATTTATTCCTTTGCGCTCGGTGACACTGTTGAAGTTAAGGAGGACGCTGCAGAAAATGAAACTGTTCAGAAGTAAAGCAGAAAAGGAGCTTGACGGTATATTAAACGACCTTAAGCTCTATCTTTCCAACAACTACAAGGATCAGGCTCATGCCAGCCGCGAAAAACTGCATACCAGAGCCTGTGAGCTTCATGACAGCGGTAAGCTGAGCGACATGTCTTTCGCCGCTTATGAAAAGCTCTATGAAGACTACACCGAACAGATGAAGAATTACAATCACCGGGAATTCTATCATTCCTGAGTGATCATCTAAAACGGCCGAAAACAAAATTCTCCCACAGAAACATAACAGTCTCTGTGGGAGATATTTTATACGCTTAATTCAAATCAGTCCGCAGCGTAGTTTGTGAAGTAACGCTGGATAAGTACGATAGGAGTACCCTTGTCTCCGCTTCCCGATGTAAGGTCGCAGAGCGAACCGATAAGGTCGGTAAGACGGCGGGGAGTCGTACCCTGTGTTGCCATCGTACCCTTGAGGTTGGAATCCTTTGTCTTGATGGAGTTCTTGATAGCTTCTTTGAGAGCATCGCCGCTGAGGTTTGCGTAGTCGTTATCGGCGAGATATTTAAGCTTGAGCTCGTTGGGAGTTCCTTCGAGACCTGCCGTATATGCGGGAGAAACAACCGGATCGGCAAGCTCCCAGAT
>JAZQNC010000197.1:0-3605 GCA_045627165.1 Eubacteriales bacterium | reverse complement strand
GTAGTGTATGCACTGGACGGGAGTAAGCGCCACGCCGAAGGGTGAGCGGGCCGCGTCAAAGAGCCTTCCTCCCGCGTATCCCTTCATTACGGTGATGCCTATATCCTTTTCCTCACACAGACGGTACAGCTCGAAACGGTCCCGTGAAATACCGCCCAGCTCCGGATCGTATTCGTCGGCAAACATTGTCTCGATGTCGTCGCTTGCCGGAAGAATATCGTAGGCGGGATTTATGCTGAACAGTATCAGCTCCACCAGACCTGAATTTATCGCCTTTTTCGCTATTTCGGGATTGTGGGTGCTGATTCCGATATGACCGATCGTGCCCTTTTCCTTCAGACCGTACACATAATCGGCAAAGGGCGTGTTTATCACGTTGCTCCAGTCTTTGTCGTCGTCAACGTAGTTGATCATGCCGAGGTCAACGTAATCGGTTCTGAAACGGCGGAGAAAATCCTCGAAGGCGGGAACGGTAACGTCCATTTCTCTTGTGCGGACGTACTGACCGTTCTGCCATGTTGAGCCTATGTGTCCCTGGATTATCCACCTGTCGCGCCTGCCGGCAATAGCGTCGCCGATTCTGGAACGCACGACCGGATCGCTCATCCAGCAGTCGAGGATATTTATTCCGTATTCCTCGCAGCGTTCCACTATGGCCTTCGCTTCTTCGTCGGTGTGACGGGAAAGCCATTCCGCGCCGAGTCCTATTTCGCTTACTTCAAGTCCTGTTTTACCGAGTTTTCTGTATTTCATGTTCCGCCTTCCTATTTCAGATAAGCACGTCGAAGAAGGTAACTATCTTTTCCACTCTGCGTCTTACGGTGCGCGCGTCAAGTCTTTCTATATCGCCGCGGTATCTGCAGGTATTGTCGCAGTAGTCGGCGCGGTTGTATTCAAGCTCTATCTCAAAGGGACATTCTATCTTCATGGGAGAAACGTTGTCTATCTCCGCCATTCCCCGCTTTGCCGCCTCGTATATCGCCTTTTCCGCTTCTTCGTTGGGAAGGCATTCGGCAGTGTTGCGTCCCTTTGCCAGCTTGACCTCGGCGCACGCGCAGTGCTCGCCGAAAAACTCCCTTGCCTCTTCGCAGGCGGCGCGGTCTCCCGACATCATGACGTTGGGAACGTCGTACGCTCCGGCAAAGAGCGCGCTCTGCGCCATCTCTCCGCAGCGTCTGCCGTTGACCGTGTAGTTATGCCATGCCACCGAGGACTGGGTGTGGTCGAGTAAACCGTTGGGCGTACCCGCCATCGCGTGGGCTCCCACCTGCATTATCGCGCACACCTCGTTCATGTCGGGGTAGGTCTGCAGCGTGACCTGTTCGGCTCTCTTATCCAGCATTCCGGCTATGAAATTATCGCCTCCGCCGTGACCGTCCTCCACGAACACTCTTTCGGCTCCTCCGTCAAACGCGCCCGCCACAGCGGCGTTTGTATCAGCCATAAGCCTGCGGCAGCATTCCTCATACTGCTCCGAAAGCATCTCCATTGTGGAGATACCGCTTATGCCCTCAAGATCGGTTACTATCAGTACATTTTTCGGTCTGTTCATATTATTTTCACCTTAACCGTAAAGGAAAATTCTCCGAGAGTGACCTTAACGCTGCCCTCTCCCTTTTCTTTTGCGTATATACCGCCGTTTTCGCCGAAGGCAAGATTATCGCTTATCTCATAGCTGTCGCCGCAGACCTCGAAGAATGTGCCGTCGGAATATTCGGCGATTCCTCTTATCTCCTTGAGCTCGTTCTGTTCGAGATAGATATGGTAATTGTTCCATACAGGACAGAAAGCCGTGACCTTCCTGTTTTCCTCCGAGAAATCCACGCTTTCGTCAAACACCTTTATTCTGAACTGGAGATAATTTCCGTTCCAGTGAGCGTCGGCGAAGGTATCGCCCTCTCCGACGGCGACAATATTTCCCTTTTCGTCAAAGGAGACGATCGAGCTGTCGTAATTGTCGAAAACTATTTCGTCGGAGGGTATGGGGTGAGTATCATACATTGTGTCGAGCCATACCAGCTTCGTTTCGGCTTTTTCGCCCCTGTGCAGCCTGTAGCAGTGGGGTATGGAGGTCATCGCAACTACCCAGAGCTTTTCGGGAACGGGAGTCTTGATCACGGGACGTCTGACGTTTTCAAGTCCGTCCTCGCTGTAGAAATCCCCGTCCATTGCCTCGAAGGTATAGCGGTGGAAGCGCGTTCCCCAGCATCCCCATGAATCGCCGTAGGCGTATCCGAGGAGCATAAGGTCTCCGCTCTTTATATGGTGCAGGCAGTCGCCCGAAATGCCGCTGTTGTGGCACATGAAGCCTGTGTTGACCTTTATTTCGTTTACGCGGCTGAAGGATATGCCGTCACCGGATTCGTATATCGCCAGCATACTGTCGGCGGTAAAGCGTTTGTCGGTGGAGATCGCCACGAATCTGTCGAGGTCCTCGCAGTATACCACGTCAAACGAATCGGTCTCACGGAAGCAGGCGATGCCGCGGTTGACTATTGTCGCCGGCCAGTCCTCGCGCGTGATATCGGCGGTGGCGACTCTCGTCATGTGGTATGCCGAGCCGTCGGCGCGCTTTGAGGTCCAGGTCGAATAGATATAGAGAACGTCGTCCTTTACCACGAGAGAAGGCTCGCCGGTACCCCAGTTTTTCCAGTGCTCGTCAAAATAGAGTATGGGTTCGGGATCTCCCGTCCATCTGCACTCGCCGCGCTTTTCGCCCCAGCCGTTTTTCGTCCACTTTTCGTAGGGACCCTCGGCATTGCGGCTTCTCGCCACGAATGCGTTGTTGCACACTCCCCCGCCGTGTGAGAAAATGGTGGAGGTATAGGCGATATAGTAGTATCCGCCATATTTTATCACTCCGGGATCGCATACCGAGAACCAGTCCATGGACTCGGCGGTAGGCATGAGCACCACCTTTTCATCGCTCCATGTCACGCCGTTATCGTCAGATCTGCGGTAGGTAAACCAGTCGGCCTCACCCGCGCAGCCCGGAGACGCGAACCACGCCTCGCAGATCCCGTCGTGAACCATGATACTCGGTCCGTAACGGTAGCCCCAGCCCTGCGTCACACGGGGCGTATAGATATCAAAGCCCTCATCGGGCAGAATCAGTCTGAAATGCTTATCAGTCATTTTTCGTTTTCCTCCGCGCATTTCCGTTGTTCGTTTTATGTGATCATTCCGTATATTCAACATGAAATAACCGCCGTTTTCACGGCTCCGTTCCTCTACATTATAGCATAATTCATGGAGTATTTCAACATTTACGGAAAATATTAGGCTATCTTTATTTTGTTCGGAATCCCGTTTTCATCCCCGCGCCTCACCGTACAGCCCCGCGTATTCATCGGTACACCGGCAGCAGTATTCGGGGACGCCGTCGGTTTTTCCGGTTTCCGCGGCGCATACCGCCGGACAGGAAGGGCAGATCTTTCTGTTCGCGCACACAGCGCATTTTTTCGGGACTGTGATCTTCTCCCTTTCTGCTCTGATTTTTTCCCAGGCGCGGGCAAAGCCTTCTTCTCTTGCGTTTACCGATACCGAGGGCAGCAGACCGCACATGAGCATTTTCCCGTCGTGGGTTATCCAGCAGCTGCAGCTTC
>JAZQNC010000196.1:0-8056 GCA_045627165.1 Eubacteriales bacterium | reverse complement strand
AGAACATCAGATGCTCTCCGCAATAGAAAGCGCCGCCGAAGAGGGCGACAGTCTGGGCGGCGTTGCCGAAATATACGCTTATTGTCCTCCTGCCGGATTGGGCGGCGAGCTGTTTGACGGCATTGAAAGCGAAGCCTCTGCCCTTGCCTTTGCCGTTCCCGCGGTAAAGGGAGTGGAGTTCGGAGACGGTTTCGCTCTTGCCGGTATGCGTGGCAGCGAGGCCAACGACCGCTTCGCTCTGTCGGACGGAAAAATAATCACCCTTACCAATCACTGCGGAGGGCTGCTCGGCGGCATCACCGACGGAATGCCGATAGTCATGCGCGCGGCGATAAAGCCGACGCCCTCGATTTCAAAGGCGCAGAAGACGCTGAATCTTTCGACCATGCGCGAGGATACGCTCATGATTCCCGGAAGGCACGACGCCTGCATAGTGCCGAGAGCTCTCCCTGCCCTCGAAAGCTGTCTCGCAGTCGCCCTTGCCGACAATATGCTTTACAGAGAAGCCTCAGACAAAAAGGACATATAAGGTTATGGAAGAAAAAAACATATCCGATTACCGCGCCGAGCTTGACGCGATAGACCGGGAAATAGTGCGCCTCTACTCCGAGCGCGTTGACATAATTGAAAAGATCGGCGAATACAAAAAAGCTCACGGTCTGCCCGTACTTGACGGAAGCCGTGAGAAGGAAATATTCAGCCGTCTGAAAAACCTGTGCGGAGAGGACATATACCCCGACATAGAGCAGCTCTACACCCTGATACTTACCCTCTCGAAGTCGAGGCAAGCTCAATGATCTCCGGAATATCTCTTCCGTACACCGTCCCGCTGCCGAAAAACAGATACCACAGCGAAAAGGCAATTACAACTGCCGCGAAGGTCACCGCGGCGAACAGGGCGAGCCTCTGCTTTTCCCGCTTCGCCAGCCTCGCGGTATAAAAGGGAAGGCGCGAGCGCAGATAATCCTCCGCGCTTTCGCCGAAAATAATATCCTCTTCGGAAAACACCCCGTTTTTTTCGAGCGCGGTTATCACGCAGCACGCCGCCGTCCCGAACACACGGAGCACCGCGGTCTTTCTGTCCTTTTCATAAATTATCGCGCCGCGTATCTCATTCTTTCCCTTCGGAGCTGCCACGCGGAATACCGCCTTGCGCAGCACACCCTCCGAGATGACCGCGTCCTCCGGCACGATATCCGCGGTGGAAAACGCGCCGGCATTTATCCTTGCGTCACGCTTCGCACATTCTGCTATGAGAGGACTGCACGCCGCCATATCGTTTTCGAGAGTCGAATATATCCCCTCGCTGCAGCCGAATTTCGCGCAAAGCTCGGAAAAAGAAAGGTTTTCTCTGTTTTTCATATATCTTCACCGCAATTACATACCCGGTATTCAATATCGTCACACCTTGTGATACAATGTTACCATACTATCCGCGTCCTGTCAATACTGACAGGACAATAACCGTGAAAGGCATATCGAAATGAACGAAACAAACGGCACAAACACATCTCCTGAGGGAAAGCGCGTATTCCATACCGAGCTTGCCTATATTTTCGGACTTCTCATACTCACCCTCGGCACTGCGCTTGTGGAAAGCGCGGATTTCGGAGTATCAATGGTAGTCGCGCCCGCCTACATCCTGCACCTGAAAATATCCGAATATCTTCCCTTCTTCTCCTTCGGAATGGCGGAATACACCCTCCAGGCTTTTCTGATAATCGCGATAACGGTAATAATGCGCCGCTTCCGCCTGTCCTATCTCTTTTCCTTCGTCACCGCTGTACTTTACGGAGTTATTCTCGACCTGTGGATAATGGTTATCGGCGGGCTGGGCGAGCTTTCCATGGCAATGCGCATTGTCAACTACTGTCTCGGAGTTCCCGTATCCTCTCTCGGAGTATCGCTTTTCTTTCACACCTATATTTCTCCCGAGGCCTACGAGCTTTTCGTTGCCGAGGTTTCATCAAAGACAAGGATCAATCTCCACAAATTCAAGACCGGCTACGACCTTACCAGTCTTATCGTATCGGTAATACTGTCCTTTATCTTCTTCGGCTTCGGCGTATTCCGCGGAATACACATAGGCACAGTCGTCTGCGCGCTGGTCAACGGCTTTATCATCTCCCGCTGCACGAGGCTTCTCGAACATTTCTTCGTGTTCGAGGACGGGCTGAAGCTCAGACCTCTGTTTGAGAAATAAAAAAACCTTAATATCAGTCTGCCGCACGTTTCCCGTGCCTTTGTCGATACCGAAAGAGGCGGTATTATATCAGCATCGTCTCTGACCGGAAACTCCCCCCGGCATTTGCATAAAACCGTCTTATATTTGCCTTTTTCCGCTTATAAAGAGATTAAATTGCCGCGCATACTTGATTTTATCGTACAGATGCTGTACTATATTGTCATCCGCATGTGCGGTTTTAATTATATTAACATTATAAATACATTTAATATCTTTCATAAGTATTTTTTATGTATTCGGTTCGGAGGAAAACATGAGACAGTTCCTTATCTTTCTGGCGGTGGGCATTCTTGCCCAGATGGTTGACGGCACTCTCGGCATGGCATACGGAGTAACGACGAACACATTCCTGCGTCTCGCGGGAATACCCTCCGCGCTTTCGTCGGCCTGCGTCCATTTCGCCGAAATATTCACCACTCTTATTTCGGGCATATCCCATTTCAAAATGAAAAACGTGGACAAAAAGCTTTTCTTATCGCTTATCGTCCCCGGCGTCATAGGCGGCATCATAGGCGCGTATCTCCTTTCCAATATCGACGACACCTACATATCGCCCATCATCTCCGCGTATCTTATAGTAATGGGCGTGGTTATCTTCCTCAAGGCCTTCAAAAAGAACGTAAAGCACCGCGAAATGGGCAAGGGCGTATATCCTCTTGCCTTTGTCGGCGGTATGTCCGACGCTATGGGCGGCGGAGGCTGGGGTCCCGTAGTGACATCCACTCTTGTGGCTTCCGACCATGACGTGCGCAAGACCATAGGCTCGGTCAACGCATCCGAATTCTTCGTTACCGTCGCCGAGAGCGTCACCTTCTTCCTCACCCTCGGCACCTTCAACGGCGAGATGATAATCTCCATCGCCGGTCTTATCGTCGGCGGCTGCATTGCCGCGCCGGTTGCCGCTTATCTGTGCAAAAAGCTCCCCATCAGACCTCTGCTCGGCGGCGTAGGCGTTCTCATCATCGTCGTCAACACCTACAAGCTCATCAAGTCCCTTCTTGTCATCTTCGCCTGACCGAACCGTGCGCGCGGGACAGGGTGACGGTCGGCTTTCTTAAAAGAAAGCCGGCAAAGAATTTTATACGTGTTTCTTATGTATTTGCTTCGGATGAAAGAAATATACAGGTGAGGCGGAAATCTCATTTTTGCGGTTCACACCGGACAAAAGCCGTGACGGAACATTTTCTCTCCGTCACGGCTTTATTGTTTTTATCTTTTATCCGTCAGATTTCTATTTCCGCGATGACCGGCCTGTGGTCCGATTCGCAGGTATCTATGACCTTATAAGATACAGGCTTTATATCCTTCGAGGCGAAGATATAGTCTATGCGTATCGCGGGCTTCCATGAGGGATGAGACAGCAGCTCATTTTCGTCTGTACCCTCTCCGAGATCGTGAAGCGCCTCAAACACCGGCATAAGCAGTTTCTCGTCGGGAGTGGTGTTCAGGTCGCCCATGAATACTGTCTTTGTGCCGTCAAGGAGCGAAAGCGTCGTATTTACCGCGCTTATTCTCTCCTCCTCGCTCAGTCCGTAGTGAGAGATTATCACCGTCACCTCGCCCTGAGGAGCCTTTACCACGGCCTTTATCAGCACTCTCGGCTCAAACCTCGCGCTGTCCGTTCCGCAGTCGGGAATCGGGACGACCTTCGCCGAAACGAAGGGATAGCGCGAAAGCAGGGCGATGCCGTACTCTCCGCCGTTGTGGTAGATGGTGCGGGCAAAGAAGCGGTATTTCATGCCGAGGCTGTCGGCGATATCGTCCGCCTGAGAGCGTCCGCCGCTGAGAGCGGTACCTCTGTGTACCTCGTTCAGTCCCAGAATATCGGGGGACTGCTCTGCCATTACTTTTATCTTACCTTCAAGGTCGTAGACTGTCTTTTCACCGTCAAGACCGGGCTTCCTGCCCGAATACATATTGTATGTCATTACCCGCAGCATATTATCACCTCTCAGAATCTCTTTTTATAGCGGATAAGGTCGATGAGATTTCTGACAAGCTCATAACACAGCAGAACCGCGCTCACGGCTCCTACTGCCGCCGCTATGTCTATTACCGGGACAGAGAAATCAACCGCAGCCGTGGCAGCCTCGGTGTTCTCCTTATCCTCATTCTTTTTCAAAAAAAGCTTCAGACCGAAATCGAATTTCACGCCGATGCGGAGCGCGTCGGGGGAGTTTCTGGCTTTCTTATAGCTTTCGACAAGCGTTTTTGCTGACATGATGCTGTCCTTTCTGTCTTATCAAAGACGAACTTCCGTGTTATGCTTTACTGCCGTTGACCCGTTTTTTTATCTGTTTTATATCCCTGAGCATACGGAGCGTATCGCGGACGGGATTTACCTTTGAGGCCGATTCGTTGTGGTTGATGACCTTCACCGCCATTTCCGTCACCTTGTATCCCAGCTTCTCGGCGAACATCAGCGCTTCCAGATCGAAGGCGAAGCGGTCCACCTCGCAGCGGCTGAACACATCCTGTGCCGCCTGCGCGGTAAAGCACTTTATGCCGCTCTGGGAATCGCTGTGCTTAAAGCCCGCGGCAACAGAGATCACCTTGAGATAGGTTTTTGACATCACTCTGCGAAGGAAGGTATAGCCCTCGTAGCCCTCGGGCGAAAGATTGCGGGAGCCTATGCAGACTCCGACCTTTTCATCCTTCTTGTGCTTATCGAACAGCATATCCGCCATTTTATACAACGCTTCGGTACCGTAGGCGAGATCGCAGTCGGTAAACACTCTCAGCTCGCCCCCTGCCTTCAGCATACCGTAACGCACGGCGTAACCCTTGCCGTGATTTTCGGGGTATCCGTCGGCGATGATCCTGCCGTCGGCTTCCGCGGCTTTTGCGGCCTCGGAGGCGGTATTGTCCTGCGAGCCGTCATTGACCAGCACTATCTCGGTAGCGTACCACGGATGGATCCTTGCCGCTTCGAGCAGCGCATCGACGGTGCCGGCGACGTTTTTCTCCTCGTTGTACATCGGTATGATTATCGAAAGCTTCATGACGTTTTCTCCCGTTACTGCACGATATCCACCAGCAGAGCCTGCAGGCAGTATCGGTTTGTGTAGTAGCCGTTTGTACAGGTGGACATGGTAAGAACACGGTCGGTCTCGACGAACTCTATGCCGTCGCGGTGGAAAAGCGAATTCTTTTCCATCTCGTTTGCCCACTCCACGAAATCCTCATGGGTAAGGAAGTCGGTATTTATATAGGAATAATACATATCGGTCTGATATATGGCAAACACGAAATATGTGAATATTCCGTCCGGAGTGCTTATGGTGATATAGGGATGGCTGTTGTAGAAATCCTCTTCGAGATAATAGGTCACGTTGTTGAACATGAGTCCGTTCATCATATTGTGACCGTAAAGCACGGTGTTGTGATTGCGGAGGATATTCGTATCACAGCGGTAATCGCAGAAGATCGAGCCCGCCGGCAGATAGTCTCCGTTGGCGGCATGGGACAGATAATAATCGTTGTCGCCGTACTGAACTATCGGATAGTCTATGTTGGTGTCGGGAACGGTTATCCAGCCGTAGAGGTCGGGATATTTCTCCGAAAGATAATTCAGCTTTGCCTTGACCTCTTCAAGCTCCCTGTTGTACTGCTCCGCCTCGATCTTCTCGTTTTCGAGCTTTATGTCGTCGCCCAGCAGCAGAGCCGAAGCAAAATCGGGAGTGGTGGGATTTTTCGGAGAACGCCTGCCGTGAAGCTCCGAAAGGTCGATCTCGGTCTCGGCGGATTCGCCGTCCGCGCTGTGGAAATCTCCCGCTATATCCGCGTAGATATCGTCTCCGCGCTTGTAGTTGTATATGGAGGTGACGATCTCGTATACGCTCCATATAAACACCGCCGCTAACACAAGGGAGGTCAGCGCCTTTATGACCCTGCGCGCGATATCCGAGCCGCTTACCTTTTCCTTTACTCCGTCCGGCGCGATATCCTCCGCCGTGATGTTTTCAAGAGAATCGAGAAAGGGATCGTTGTCGCTGTCGCGTACCGCGGGTATGAATAAATTTTCGTTTTTTGTCATATTACGTGGTAATAATTACAGAGTAACATATAGAGATTTCGGGGCATCCGCGTTTTTTACTCTCCGTCCGGCACGCCGAACATTTCCGACAGAGCGAGACCCGATTCCTTATCTTTTACGATAAATATTCTCCCGTCGTCAGTGCTTTCGGGGAGGCTTTCGACAAATTCGACGCCGCCTTCTCTCTCGGAGCCGAAAAGCTCCTCTGCCGCGCCGCGTATGCCGTCATCGCCGTGATCGCATACCATTACACGGAGCTTGGCTCTTGCGATAAGTTCCGCGACTCTCCCGCACGGCAGAAAACGCCCGTCGAAATAAATTTCACTCAGAGTGTTTTCCTCGTACATTCCGGCGTTTTCACCCCAGCATCTTCCGAGGTTATGCTCGAACTTCTTTATATACGCCCCGGTGAACTCCTCGCCCGAAATGCCCAGACACTCCATCATGTCGAAAATATACATGAAGGTGTCGGCAAGCTCTTCGAGATAGCGTTCACGCACCGAAGGATTGTTCATTATCCCGTCGGTGCCTTTTTTCTTGATTATGGCGATAGCCTCGCCAAGCTCGTCGATGCTCCACAGCAGCGAAAAGGGAGCGTATTCCGGATTGCGGTCCTTCATCCAGCCCTTTTCCTCCGCCAGAGCGTGCTGCATGGCGAGGAAATCTGATATCTTAGCGTCTTTCATCCAAAGCCTCCTGTCGAAACATATTCCGTAGGAAACGATTCGGATAAACGGTTTCAGAATTCAATTATTGACTTTTCCCACATATCGGGAGCCTTGTAGCCGAGCAGCGAAACCACTGTAGCCGCGACGTTCGCAAGTCCGAGATTTTCGTCGTTTGAAATACTGTATGTGCCCTTCGCGTCGGTGTTGTCGTAGATGATACAGGGAACGCGGTTGAGGGTGTGGGATGTCTTTGCCTTGAAGCGTCCGTCCTTGCCCGCCTTGGGAAGTCCGGTCTTCTTGTCTGTCTCGTACATTTCGTCCGCGTTGCCGTGGTCTGCGGTGATTATTGCCACTCCGCCGAGAGCGTCGATAACGGGAAGTATTCGTCCGAGGCAGATATCGAGAGCCTCAACGCCGATGCGGGTAGCGGCAAGAGAGCCGGTGTGACCTACCATGTCGCCGTTGGGGAAGTTGCAGCGGAGATTTTTATCCTTTCCGGACTGAAGCGCCTCGATGAGCTTGTCGGTAATGTCCGCGCACTTCATCCAGGGTCTCTGCTCGAAGGGAACGACGTCGGAGGGTACCTCCTCGTAGGTCTCAAGCTCCTCGGAGAACTTGCCGGAACGGTTGCCGTTCCAGAAATACGTAACGTGACCGTACTTCTGTGTCTCGGAAACGGCATACTCGGCAACGCCGGCTCCGCAGAGATATTCGCTCATGGTATTGGAGATTTCGGGGGGATTTACGAGGTAGTGGGAAGGGATATGAAGGTCGCCGTCGTACTCCAGCATTCCGGCGTAATATACGGCGGGAACAAAGCCGCGGTCGAACTTATCGAAATCCGCGCCGCCCTCAAATGCCTTGGATATCTCTATGGCGCGGTCGCCTCGGAAATTGTAGAATACCACGGAGTCGCCGTCGAGGATCTTGCCGAGAGGCTCGCCGTTTTCGGCAATGATGAAGGCGGGGATATCCTGGTCTATCGCACCGGTTTCGGCACGGAGCGTCTCGACTGCCTCGTGAGCGGAAGCGAACTGTCTGCCCTCGCCGAGGACGTGAACCTTCCAGCCCGCGTCAACCATTGCCCAGTTTGCCTCGTAGCGGTCC
>JAZQNC010000195.1:0-3154 GCA_045627165.1 Eubacteriales bacterium | reverse complement strand
CCGCATCATTCATTTTATCATAAATTCTGTCAAAGTACAGCAGATATTGAAAAACAGAGTCACGCGATATCTTTTCTTTCCTGACGTTATCCATGCGAACCTGAACGCCGAGGATGCTTCTTTCGCACTCGTCGAGCGCGGCGAACGTGTCGGTCAGTCTGCGGTTCAGGCTTTCATACATACGGTCATAATGTTCGTCATCGGTGTCGAGGTCATCAAGCTGCTGTTCGAGCTTGTGCTGCGTCCCTGTAATCTGACGGAGCTGTTTCTGATATGCCTCCAATTCGGCTTCAAGCTCGCCCATATCGAGCTGCTGACCTATCATCTCTTTGACAGCTGCTTCAAATTCGGGATTGCTGACGAGCGAGAGGATGATTTCCTCGACCGCTTTATCTACCTTCGGGGCACTTATCTGGTGCTTCCAACCGCACGAATGTCCGGTTGAGCCGCGTGGATTCCTGCAAATATAGCTGAAATAGGGCGGGTACAATGTGCCGTCACTACGCTTCTTGGAATGACTGCAAACGCCGTACATAGAGCTTCCGCAGTCGGGGCATTTCAGCAGACCGGACAGTATGTATTCATGTTCTTTGTCTATCTTTTCGGGACGGTTTCCGGTAGCAATGCGTTTAGCGTGAGCTTCTTCCCACAATTCTTCTGAAACGATAGCTTCGTGTTTACCTTCATATTCGGGGAACGTGGTCTGCTTGACTACATGGAACTCGTTGCGCCTGCCTTCGATTTTCTCTGTTCTGCGTCTGCCGAACGCTATCTTTCCTTTGTAGACGGGATTATCGAGAATAAGCTTGACGAAGTGACTTGAAAATGCGTCGAGCGTTCCGTTGTGCCTGATTTTCTTCTTGTAGCCGTGATTATTGAGCCACGCTGCCACGCCGTTCGCACCGAGCGCGGTGTGAACGTACTTGTCGAATATCATCCTCACGGCCTCTGCCTCGTCCTCTACGATGCAGAGCTTACCCTCTATCAGCTCGTAACCGTATGGAGCAAAACCGCCGTTCCAGCCGCCCTCACGGGCTTTCTGCTGACGGCCTGACATTGTTTGTGCAAGGATGTTTTCGCGCTCCATCTCCGCCATCGCCGACATGACGGATATCATCAGTTTCCCGGAATCGACCGAGCTGTCGATGCTGTCGTTGACGCAAATCAGATTCACGCCGTAATCCTGCATGAGCTGCAATGAGGATAACACATCCGCCGCGTTTCGCCCGAATCGGCTCAGCTTGAACACGATAACGAACTTTACACCGTCTTTCCCGGCAACAATATCATCGAGCATCTGCTTGAACTGCAATCTGCCGGATATGTTCTTTCCGGAATAGCCCTCGTCGGAGTATTCCCTGACTATCGTCATGTGTCGATAATTAGCGAATTCCTTTATGGATTGCAGCTGCGCCGAAAGGCTGAAGCCGTCTGTCTGTATCGCTGTGCTGACTCTGGTGTACGCGTAGACCTTTATATTTTCTGACATATTCCCTACCTCGCAAATAATCGTGGTATATCATACAATATACCACGATTATTTGATAAAAGAAAGATACTATTTGTTAATTTCCTTGTCGGATATCTCAATCTCTCCGCCGTATTTGCAAATCATATCCGCAATAAAGCTCGCACAGCGGATGAAGCTCATGTTATTGCTGATTTTACTTATATCAACCGCTACTTCGGCGCTGTTCTCATCGGGTGGTCTGTTGTTCGTATCCATAGCGACCACCTCAATACAGATAATTATTTACCACTACGCCGACGCGCTTGACTTCATGCGGCAGCTCATCCGGCTGTCCGTGTCCGAGATTATACGACACTATCGCAAGCGTTGTTCTGTCGAACACATCTCCGTAACGCGACCCACGGCATCTATACAAACCTCTGTCGGCTATCTTGTTCTCGCCGAGTCTCTGAATCTCATCGTACAGCGCTCTTGCGTACTCATGCCTGTGCTGATGCAGGGCTTCTTTCTTCGGGACTGACTTTTTCGGGAAAACCCTCTTGCAGCCGTCACCGCGCAGAGCGTTCCTTCTCTTTGCTTCTTCGACCACGCTGCGAACGAAATCTGCCTTGTCATCAAGGACGCGCGCCCAGCGGGTCTTTCCGCCCTTCTCATCAAGAAAAATCTCCAGATGACCGTCCTTGCCCTCGCGGAGACAGTCCGTTGTCAAGCTGAGCAAACCGCCGCGCCTCGCACCGGTGGCGGCTGCGAACTCGTGTATGGTCTTAGTCTTCCCGCTGACCTTTGCGGCACACGGAGCGTTACGCGTGCGCTTGATATCGTCGCGGCTTACAGTTGGAATCTGGAATCCGAACTCAGCCACATTGCAGTGATAGGCACAGGCAATCGCGTGCGCATAGGTCTTTATCGTTGCGGCAGACAGCTCTTTATCGCGGCAGTATTGAAGATATTCGCTGACATACTTCTTTGCGTCCTCAAAGTGGCCTACTTCCTCGTCATGCTCTGTAACATATCGCAAAAAGGTCTTGCACTGGCGCTTGTAAGTAACTTCGGTCTCATACGAATAAATGCCTCTCGGCTGCTCATACTTAGTGCCGCTTTCCACAGCTCTTTTCATCTCTTCGAGCTTGGCTTCGTGGCGGCTTTCACCGTATTTGCGCTCTTTGTTGACCTCTCCGAACATTTCATGTATTACTCGCGACCTTCTGGAAGCCATAAAAACTTCCTCCAAATCAGTGTATTTCCATAAAATCCCCGAGCCTTCAGGCGGCTGACCCCATAAGTTAAAACCGACAGCTATGCCGTCGAATATGCGGGTGTGCGACCATTGTCGCGTTCACGGCTGTGCAATCTCCCGCAGTAGATAAGCACAAGCCGGTTTCCGGAAAGCATGAGAAAAACAAAAGACCTCATGTACATAAGCTGCACATAAAGCCTTTGTCTTGGGTGGCGCAATGCGACTGTTCAGTTTTTCTCAACCGGATTGACGGGGAATTCGTTCAAGGCAATACAGCACAGAGAATCTGGACACTGCATCGCTCAGGACGTTATCAATCCGACCGGATTGGTGCTGGAGATGGAGATATGATTTGGTGTGATGAGAGAAAATAGTATTTATCAGGCCTCATTCGATTATGGATAAACCGAAAGCAAGCTGATGCAGAGAGAAAAGAGGTTGCAGGT
>JAZQNC010000194.1:0-7303 GCA_045627165.1 Eubacteriales bacterium | reverse complement strand
GCTCGGCTTTGACGTGACCTATACCGAGGGACCAGGCAGTCACGAATGGGGCTTCTGGGATAAGTATATTCAGGAGATACTCAACTGGCTCGACATATAAATGAAAGACATAAAGCTCATTGCCTTCGACCTTGACGGAACGCTGACTCAGCACCGCTCTCCTCTTGAAAAGGATAACAGGGAAATGCTGTTCCGTCTCGCCGAAAGGTATAAAACGCTGATGGTGGGAGCCGGAGACTGCCTGCGGATATTCTCACAGATGGAGAAATTTCCGATAGACATTATCGGCAACTACGGTATGCAGCAGTCGGAATATTCCGAAGGAGAGCTGCGCATCACGGCGGAATACAGATCCGAGCCCGACAGGGAGAGCGTGACAGAGCGGATAAATATGCTCCGCGAAGAATTCGGCTTTACCGTGTACGCGGGCGATACCGTGGAGTTTCATTCCTCCGGAATGGTGACCTTTCCGATAATAGGCACCGGGGCGCTGCTTGCCGACAAGCTGGCCTTCGATCCCGACAGAAGAAAGCGCAGAGCGGTTTACGAAAGAGTGGCGGGCGTTTTCGGTGAGTACAACGTATTCATCGGCGGAAGCTCCTCCTTCGACATGGCTCCGAAGCCCTACTGCAAATCCCACGCCCTTGCCGGTTACATGGAAAGGCACGGAATTCTGCCGTCGCAGGTCGTGTATTTCGGGGACGATTATCTTCCCGGAGGCAATGATCACGACGTGACGAAGATGGGCGTGAATTTTGTGGGTGTGGACGATTACCGCGATTTCATACTGTATGTAAAGAACGCGGGTATTATTTAACAGGTTTGGGAGATGAATTTTTATGACAAGCTATGAAAGATTTCTTCGTATGTATCAGCATAAGGAAGCAGACCGTGTGCCGATAATAGATTCCCCATGGGCGGGAACAATGCGCCGCTGGCACAATGAAGGTCTGCCGTCAAACGTGGACTGGACCGATTATTTTGATATCGACAAGACCGCGGGGATAGGCTGCGATAACTCCCCCCGCTACCCATATCAGGTCATTGAGGACGCTCCCGATTACACCATATACAAAACTCAGTGGGGCGTGACGCAGAAATCCTTCAAGTATGAGGATTCCACTCCTGAATTTATTGATTTTACAGTCAATACTCCCGAAGCCTGGGAGGAAGCGAAGGCGCGCATGACCTATACTCCCGACCGTGTTGACTGGAACGGACTGAAAACCTGGTACGACAGATGGAGAGCCGACGGACGCTGGATCATCGGAAATTTCTGGTTCGGCTTTGACGTGACCCATTCATGGATGGTGGGAACCGAGACGCTGCTTGCCGCGATGTGCGAGGAGCCTGACTGGGTAATGGATATGTTCGACACATATCTCAAGCTGGACCTTGCCTGCTTCGACGCAATATGGGACGCGGGTTATCACTTCGACTGTATCTCGTGGCCGGACGATATGGGCTACAAGGATACGCTGTTCTTCTCAAACAAAATGTACCGTGAGCTTCTCAAGCCCTACCACAAGGCGGCCTGCGACTGGGCGCACAATCACGGAATTTATGTGCATCTCCATTCCTGCGGCGATATCATGGACCGTGTGGACGATCTGGTGGAGATCGGAGTGGACGCGCTCAATCCCCTCGAAGTAAAGGCGGGCATGAAGCCTCTTGAGCTGAAGAAAAAATACGGCGACCGTCTCACGCTTCACGGCGGCGTCAACGCCGTGCTCTGGGACGATAAGGAAGCCATCATCGAGGAGATACGCGCCACGGTGCCGGCACTCAAGGAGAACGGAGGATATATCTTCTCCTCAGACCATTCCATACCCAACAGCGTGTCTCTCGAAAACTTTACCGCCATCGTCGAGGGAGTCAAGCGCGGCGGCGCGTACAGCTAAGCGTTTTTATCTGTTGTTTTGAGCGGGGGAAGTATGTATCCCCCGCCGTATATTAAGGTATAGTGCGAAAAAATGAAAGTACAGGAATTTTTCGACAGATTCTCTTCGGATACTGCGTCGGGAAGCGCGAATCAGGTGGAGGCGCGCTTTGATGAATGTGTGCAGAGAAGAGGAGAGCTGCGTTACCGTCTTACCTGCGGCGGGAACAGCTACGCATTTTTGTTTTCAAACATCATTGACAGCACCTTTTCGGACGGAAGCATAACCCGCGCGGGAGATGTGTGCGGCGAATGGGATATCCTTTCGCTTCGCGCCGGTATCGCCCATGAATATTCCTCCGAACCGGAGTATATGAAGCCTGTCACCTTCGAGGGAAGCGAAAGCCTTCACGTCGTCGGCGATATGATATTCGCTTCCGACGAGGTAATGCTCGAAGCGAAAAAGGGCGATTATCTGGTATATGAGATCACGGTGTGCGGACAGCGGTTTCCCTATCATCACGAGATCACTCTGAAATCCGTCACCGAACAGGACGGCAGGATATTGCGGGGCGACAACAGATTCCCCGTTCCGCTCTGTATAGGCTCGTCGAGGCCGGTGGATAAGCGGGTAGGCTTTATCGGAGATTCGATCACCCAGGGCTGCGGCACCGAAGCCGATTCATACACCCACTGGGTGTCGGTCATTGCCGAGGGACTCGATGACGACAGGATAAGCGTATGGGATCTCGGCATAGGCTATGCCCGCGCTTACGACGCGGCAAGCTGCGGATTCTGGCTTGAAAGAGCGTCTCACTGTGATATCGTCAACGTATGCTTCGGGGTAAACGACCTGCTTCGCTGCAGGAACGATATGAAAGTCATAGAGGATCTGAACAGAATCGTCGACTATCTCAAAAGCAGGGGCTGCCGCGTCATTCTCTTCACGCTCCCGCCCTTTGATCTGACGGGAGACGCGAAGGATTACTGGTACAGCGTAAACGATTACATCAGAAAATGCGATAAGGCAGATGAGATTTTCGATTTTGCCGAGGTACTCGGTCAGAAGGAATATATGCACAGGTCGCGCTTCGGCGGTCATCCCAACGCGGAGGGCTGTCTGCTCGCCGGAAAGACTTATCTGGAAAGGATAAAGCTATGAATTACATCACCTACGAACAGTTCGGCGCGGTCGGAGACGGTGTGACCGACGATATGCCCGCCATAATCAGAGCCCACGATGAAGCCAACAGGACCGGTCTGTCGGTAAAGGCGCGGGAAGGCGCGAAATATTATATCGCTCCCATAGGCGTAAGCGCGTATGTAATGACAGACACCGACTGGAACGGAGCCGAATTTATAATCGACGACCGCGGTCTGGACAGGATCACACCGAATATTTTCTGTATCGTCGGGGATGAGGAATGTAAGGATTTCTCGCTTGAAAAGGCGGAGGAAGGTCAGAGCAGCGCGGAAAACCCCACCGGACGGGAGCTGTTTGTCACTATCGTAAACGATACTCACAGAGACTTTATCCGTTACGGCGGCAATCAGGACAACGGCTCGCCCCGCCGTGACTGTTTTATCGTCAGACCCGACGGCACCCTTGCCTCGGCGATATGCAAGACCTTTGACAGGGTGACAGGCTGCGCAGCGAAATATTCGGATACGAAACCGATAAAGGTCTGCGGCGGAGATTTTACCACCATAGCGAATCAGTGCGAATCGAAATATACATACCACGGACGCGGTATCGGCATTTCGAGATGCAATACTGCGGTATGCGGTATTCATCACCGCATTACGGGAGAGCTTGATCACGGCGCTCCCTACGGCGGCTTTTTCAGCGTGTCAAACTGCGCTCACATCGAGATATCCGACTGTATTCTCACCGGACATTTCATTTACTACACAATGGGTACCGGCGGAGTTACCGTTCCCATGGGCTCCTATGAGATAAACTGTAACTGCGCCTGCGATCTGAAGATACTCAGATGCACGCAGTACAACGATATAAACGACCGCAATTACTGGGGAGTGTACGGCTCCAACGTGACCCGCGATGTGCTCTTTGAGGACTGCGTGCTTTCACGCTACGATTCCCACACCGGAGTCACCAACTGCACCATCCGCGGCTGTACTCTCGGCTGGCAGTGTCTCAACGCGATAGGCTTTGGCGAGCTTGTCGTCGAAAACACCACGGCCTGCGGCGCGGCGCTTGTCAATCTCCGGGGAGATTACGGCTGCACATGGAAGGGAAACGTCACGATAAGAAACTGCGTATGGCGGCCTTCCTCCGCCGCGAGGGGAATAATCTCCTGCTATAACGACGGAAAGCACGATTTCGGCTATCAGTGCTATATGCCGATACGGGTGGAGATAGACGGACTGAGGGCCGAGGGCATAGGTGCCGATGAGAAGCTGTATGTCTTTGCGGGAAGATGGAACTGCAAAAAGAGCGATGAGGTCCCATATCCCATGCGCGCCGTCGAATACATATCGGTAAAAAACACGTCAAACGAGGTGGGCGTATGCCCCGACGAAGCCATGCTCGAAGGCATTACCATATCGGAATGACCCTCTGACACCGAAAATATCTTATGATTTCACTGAGGTGACACAATGACTGAAAACCGCGCGTCAATCGAAAATACCGGCTCTGCCGCCGCGAATGTAAAAAAAGACGCTGCCGCGCAGAGCAGAATACTGTCATGGGAAAGAAAGCTTCTGGATCTGGGACTGCGCAATTCGCTGATAAATATGCGGATCACGAAGGACAACCTTCCGCTTCTCTCTCCCTGCATAGACGAGCTTGAGGATATATTGTCGGACGGCGGTGAATTCACGATCGAGAAAAAGCCCGACGAGTGGAAAAAGGAACAGAGCTTCGAGGGCATTGCCGACGTTGCGGATATTTCCGACTTTCTCAACAGCGGCTTCAAGGGAAAACGCATATATTCCGCCTGTACCGAGGGTGAGCTGAATACCGCCGTCAAGGAGCTGTACCGTGACGCGAAAAACTCTCTTGAGGAAAACGGCGCAAACTCGCTTTATCTCGCTCTCGGCGCGCTGAAATGGTATGAGACCGAAAAGAGCGACAAGGCAAGGTATGCGCCGCTGGTTCTGATCCCCGTGGACATCGTGAGAAAATCCATGGGAATGGGTTACCGCATAAAAATGCGCGGCGACGAATCCCAGATGAACGTCACGCTTATCGAAAAGCTCAAGCTTGATTTCAATATCGAGCTCAAAGGCCTTGATCCCCTGCCCTGCGACGAAAAGGGCGTTGACGTAAGGGCGGTCATCAATACTGTCAGGGACGCAGTCGCGCCTTCGGGAAAATGGGAAGTGCTGGACTGCGCCATTGTGGGAATATTCTCCTTTGCGCAGTTTGTGATGTACAACGATCTCCGCGCCCGCAGCGATGAGCTGGCGAGAAACAAGGTCGTGTGCTCTCTCATGGAAGGAAAGCTCTGCTGGGACGCTGAGGACCTGCGAATGGATGGCAGAGTGAATGAGGACGGAGTGTTCATGCCCATGGCGGCGGACGCTTCTCAGCTTTTTGCCATCCGTGCCTGCGGAGAGGGAAAGAGCTTCGTGCTTCACGGCCCTCCCGGCACCGGTAAATCACAGACCATCACCACCATGATCGCCAACGCTCTGGCTCAGGGAAAGAGCGTGCTTTTCGTCGCCGAGAAAATGGCGGCGCTGGAGGTGGTGCAGAAGCGTCTGAAAAAGATCGGTATTGCGCCCTTCTGCATGGAGCTTCATTCAAACAAGAGCAACAAGCACAGCGTACTTGAACAGCTCCGCGCCGCCTCCGAGGCAGCCGGAGCAAACAGCGCCTCCGACTATATCGCCAAGGCAAACGCCATGCAGCTTATCCGTGAGGAGCTGAACGGCTACGCGGATTCCCTTCACAGAAAGCAGGAATGCGGTCTGACGCTCTATGAGCTGGTCAACGGCTTCGAGAGCTGCCGTTATTATCCCGATATCCTGCCTCCGTCCGAGAAGGAGCTTGAAGGACTTGACCGCGGCACCATAGAGCGGCAGTTTTCCTGCGTGGAACGCCTTGCCGCCGCTGCAAACGCCGTGAGCCATCCGAGAGGACATTCGCTCTATCCCGTCGGCACACCGGAGTATTCCCAGAGACTGAAAAACAGCTTTGAGCAGATGGTAAGCGAGTACATTGTCATGCTTGACCGGCTTGAAGAGGTTGACCGTGAATTTTCAGCCGCCGCGGGCTGCGGCACGCTTGCCGATATTTCGCTCTGCGAAAGACGCTCGGAGGCTGCCGACTGCCTTTTCGACGCCGCCGGATATGACAGGGAATGGCTGGACGCGGATGATTTCGACGGGCTTAAAGAGCGGATACTCGAAGCTGTCGAAGCCGAAAACGAGACATACGCTGCCGAAAAGGAACTGCTCGGCCGCTGGAAGGAAGACTATCTGACACAGGATTCCGCCGCGCTGAAAAATGAATATGATGAGGCAAACGGAAAATGGGCGCTGTCAAAGACAATTTCGCTTTCCAAGCTTGAAAAACAGCTTGAACCCATGTTCCGCCGTGACCTTAACCGTGACGATCTCGGCAGCGAGATAGAGGCGCTGTGCGGCTATCAGGCGAAAAAGAAAAGAGCGGAAGACTTATCCGCAGGGTTCGGAAGCTATACTTCGTCCGCTCTTGCCGATGAAACTTCGAGAGAAAAGCTGCCCGATATGTTGGACAGGTTTGAAGCATACCGTAAAAAAGCGGAGGAGAACGGAATATCTCTTTCAAACGCCTCCGAAGACAAAAAACGTCTGTATGCCGAAGCTTCGAGATTTTATCTTGAATTTGCCGCGGCTGACGCGGGGATACGCATAGAGCTCGGTATAAGAGCCGATACTCCCGGCGATATAACGGGACGTGCGGAAGCTTTTAGAAGGATACTCGCACACAGCACGGAGATACGCGAGTGGTGCGCATGGAATGCCGCCGTCGAGGAGGCCGTTTCGTGCGGGGCAGGCTTTGTCGTGTCCGCCTTCTATGACGGCCTGGCGACAGAGGACGCTTTCGGAGCCTATTACAAGGCGCTCTGCCGCGGTCTTATCAACAGAACGGTGGACAGCGAGATATCACTGTCAAGGTTTTCGGGAGCCATCTTCAACGAAAAGGTCGAACAGCTCAAACGCACCGAGGAAAAGCTCACCGAGGCAACAAAGGAGGAGATCTACTGCCGCCTTGCCGCGAGAGTGCCCGATCTTTCAAAGGAGGCCGCGCAGAGCTCGGAGCTTGGCATATTGCAGCGCGCTATTCGAAGCGGAGGACGCGGCATGAGCATACGCAGACTGTTCGGGCTGATTCCCGACCTGCTGCCCCGTCTCTGCCCATGTATGCTCATGAGTCCTATTTCGGCGGCGCAGTATCTCGACCCTTCTATG